>JADGPF010000092.1 GCA_017882585.1 Thermoleophilia bacterium | reverse complement strand
GTCCAGCCCACCGTGTTGTTGATGATTGACGATCCGTTGATGGCACCTGCTGCTGCTGCTGTTCCGACTCCTGCGCCAACGATGGCAACAGTCAAAGCGGCCGATGCTAGCATCGTTGAGTTCGAAGGCTTACGGATGTGTCTCAAGACGTGATGCTCCCTGTCTACGTGTCATTTCGACATTGAGAATGACGGCATGATAGGTCGAAGCCAACCTGCGCCTTGTAAGAGTTTGTCGTGCTATCTGGGGCGACGATCCGCAGATCTTGTTGGCCCAATCCTCTGATAGAGGCGCTACTCCCTAGAAGCGCCACCACATTGCAGGACCCGGAGGCGTGCGGGGCGGCGGGGCTTCCGGAATTTATCGAGGCACCACCGAGGCACGCACGCGGCGTACATTCCTGGCATACCTGGCACGTCTGGCCCGCTCAACCAAGGGGTTTCCGCATGGCCAAGCGGGCCAAAATGGGCGCTACTGGGCTCGAACCAGTGACCCCCAGCTTGTCGAGCTGGTGCTCTCCCAACTGAGCTAAGCGCCCTGGGGGGAGGTGAGTGTACCAGCGCGTCCCCACGACATGGACGCGGACGCGAGCCGGCCAACGTGTTGCGCCGGCAATTTCGCTCACCAACCCCTGCGCGCTTGGTAGCGTCCGCTCTGTGTCGACGCCACCCGCCGAGCCACGCCGCTTCGACGTCGGAATTGCCGGTGCTGGTCAGCTGGCGCGGATGACGTGCTTGGCCGCTTGGCCGCTTGGCATCCGTGTTGCGGTCCTCGGCGCACCGGACGAGCCCGCGGGGCTGGTCGCCGCGGGCGTGGTCCCAGGGGACTGGAAGGACCCGGACGCCGTGCGTCAACTCGGCAGGGTCAGCGGTGTCGTCACGCTCGAGAACGAGTTCGTCGACGCGGCAGTGCTCGCTGACGTGGCCGCCGCGGGCACGCCGGTCTATCCGCTCCCTGAAAGCCTTGCCGTGATCCAGGACAAGGCGCTGCAAAAGACCCTGCTCCACAGTTGCGGGCTTCCCGTGCCGCCCCACGTTGTCGTAGACCACCCCTCGGAGTTCCCCGCGGTGGGACGCGACTTCGGATGGCCACTCGTGCTCAAGGCCCGCAAGCTCGGCTACGACGGCTATGGCAACGCGACCTGCAACACGCCGGAAGAGGCCGAGGGCGCGTTCGCGCGTCTCGATGCCGGCGAGGGCGTGCTCGTCGAGGCGTTCGTGCCATTCATCTGCGAGCTTGCGACGATGGTGGCCCGGAGCACGAGGGGTGAGGAGGCCGCCTACCCCGTCTGCGAAACGATCCAGCGCGATCACGTCTGCCATGAAGTTGTGGTCCCCGCCCGAATCGACGAGGGGCTTCGCGACGAGGCCAAGCGCATCGCACGGGCTGCCGCCGCTGCCGCCGCGGGGCTCGGCGTCACTGGGGTCGAGATGTTCCTACTCGAGGACGGCCAGGTGTTGATCAATGAGCTGGCACCGCGACCACACAACTCTGGGCATTACAGCATCGAGGCATGCGAAACGTCTCAGTTTGAGAACCATCTGCGCGGCATTCTCGGGCTTCCGCTTGGTCCGCCGCTCCTGCGCGCACCATCCGCGGCGATGGTCAACATCTTGGGCACGGTCACCGGACCGAGTCAGCCGGGCCTGGCGGCCGCGCTCAGTGTGCGCGGGGCCCACCTACATCTCTATGACAAGGCGGAGGTGCGCGTGCGACGAAAGATGGGACACGTCACCGCACTGGCGGGAACCCCGGAGGAAGGGCTCGAGATCGCCCGCACCGCCGTACAGAAGGTCGGACTGTGAGCGCGCGCGTCGGCGTCGTGATGGGGAGCGACTCCGACCTTCCCGTCATGCAAGGCGCCGTCGACGTGTTGACTGAACTTGGCATCGCACACGAGGTCCATGTCGTCTCGGCCCACCGGACGCCGCACGAGATGATCGCCTACGGCACCGACGCGGCCCAGCGAGGCCTCTCGGTCATCATCGCCGGCGCTGGCGGCGCCGCCCATTTGCCCGGCATGCTCGCCGCGGTGACCACGCTGCCGGTCATCGGGGTGCCGGTGAAGACCACGGCGCTACAGGGCCTCGACGCACTGCTGTCGATCGTCCAGATGCCCAAGGGCGTTCCGGTTGCGACCGTCGCGATCGATGGTGGCCGCAATGCGGGCCTGCTCGCCGCGCAGATTCTGGCGCTCGCCGACGCGGACCTGGCCGGGCGTCTTCGCGACGCCCGTGCCGCCCAGCGGCAAGCCATCAAGGACGCCGACGGCCGCGTCCACGGAAGCGGGCCAGTCGCATAGCACGACCCTGGCGCGGATGTGCCACGTGGATCTTCAGCAGGTGCCCGCGGCCACCAGCCGCGCGCACCTGCTGAACGGTCGGTCTTAGACGGTCGGCTTGCCGATCGCCGCACCCTTCCGGGCGCTAAACGAAGCGAGCAGCGCGGCGGCGTCGGTGTCCGGAGTGCGCTCGACCAACGCGGCGTACTTCTCGTTGAGCGTCGGACGCAGCTCCCGATACAGGATGCCGAGCTTGAATCCGCCACGCAGGGCAAGGTCAAAGGCGGCCACACGATCGGCGGGATTGTGGTCGGGATCCACGTCGGTGACGGTTTCCTTCCACGCCTCCTGCGTGTTGTTGAACACCACGCAGGGGGACATGGCGTCGATGAAGCTGAACCCCTTGTGCTCGACGGCTTGGACAATCAGTTCGGTGAGGGCCTTCGTGTTGAACGACGCACCACGCGCAACGAACGACGCGTTCGATGCGATGGCGAAACCCAACGTGTTGAGCGGGGTCTCGAGGTTCCCCCATGGGGTTGACGGCGCCCTCTGGTCGGTCTGGGACGTTGGCGAAACCTGGCCCTTGGTCAGACCGTAGATCTCGTTGTCCATCACGAGGTAGGTGATATCGATGTTGCGGCGTGCGGCGTGCGGGAAGTGACCCGCGCCGATCGCAAACCCATCGCCGTCACCACCGACCGCAACGACTGTCAGATCGGGGTTGGCCAGCTTGACGCCCATTGCCACCGGCAGCGGACGTCCGTGCAACGTGTGCACCCCGTAGGTCGTGACGAACCCCGGCAGACGGCTTGAGCAGCCGATGCCGGACACCACGACGGTGTTGATTGGGTCGAGATCGAGCTCCGCGAATGCGCGGTAGAGCGAGGCCAGCACGCCGTAGTCGCCGCAACCCGGACACCAGATTGGCTTCAGATCGGACTTGTAGTCAGTGGGCTTGCGCTGTGCGGGAGTTGTGCTCATCGTGCGGCCTCCGTGACCGTGATCATCTCGTAGATATCTTCGGCGGTGAACGGCAGCCCGTCGCACTTGGCGCGGCTGTCGACAGTGATCCCGACTTCACCTCGCAGCAAGCGGGCCAGCTGGCCGGTGAAATTGATCTCAGGCACGACGACACGGGATGCCTTGGCGGTGAACTCGCGGACCCTGTCGACCGGAAACGGACCGAGCACCCGGGGGTAGAACGCCCCGACCGAAATGCCCTCGGCACGCGCCATGTCGATACCTTCGCGCACCGCACCGAAGGTCGATCCGAACCCGATCACCGCGATGTCCGGCTCGGCGTCGCCGTAGGACTCGTGCCGTGCGGCGCCGTTGCTCAACGGGTCGAGCTTCTTCCAGCGCTTCTGCTGCATGGCGATGTGGATCTCCGGCGTATACGCAGGGTGCCCCCACTCGTCGTGCTCGATGCCCGTGGCCACGTACTGGCCATTGGGCTCGCCCGGCAGCCCCATTGGCGAGATGCCGTCCTCGGTCAGCTCGTAGCGCTTGGCGCGACCCTCGACGTCATTCGCGGTCGTGCGCGACCACTGCTCAACCTGCGAGAGATCCGGGGCGGTGATTACCGCCATGCGGGTCGCCAGACCCTGGTCGGTCAGCACGATGACCGGCACCTGGAACCGCTCGGCGTAGTTGAACGCGTCGACGGTTGCCCAGAAGCAGTCCTCGACGCTCGTCGGCGCGATGACCACGCGGGGTGCCTCACCGTGACCGCCATACAGGGCGTGCTGCAGATCCGACTGCTCGGTCTTGGTCGGCAGGCCGGTCGACGGACCGCCCCGCTGTGCGTCGATGATCACGCACGGAATCTCCGCCGTGCCTGCGTAGCCCAGGAGTTCGGTCATCAGCGACAGGCCCGGACCCGAGGTGGCCGTCGCGGCCTTGGCGCCCGCGTAGGAGGCCCCGATGACTGAGGCCAGCGAGGCAATCTCATCCTCGCACTGGATCGTGATGCCGCCGGTGGCCGGCAGCTTGGCCGAGAGCCATTCGAGGATGTCGGAGGCCGGGGTGATCGGGTAGCCCGCAAAGTAGTTGAGCCCTGCCGCGACGGCACCGAGGGCAATCGCCTGGTTGCCCGACATCAGCACGCGGTCTTCCTCGATCTCGGTCGGATGGATGATCTCCATCACCCCCGCCAGATCTGCCGCCTCGTCCTTGCCGGCCTGAAGGGCGGCCAGGTTGGCGTCGGCGACGCCGGCCTTGTGGGCGTAGCGCGCCGTCACGAGTTCTTCAATCGGGGTGGTATCGAACGCGATGACGCCGCAGACCGCGCCGACCGCCACCATGTTCTTGGCACGCGATGAGCCGCCGATTTCCTTGGCGAGCTTCTCCATGCGGACGGGACGGGCCCGCACCTTGTACTCCTCAGGGATCTCGACAGATGTCACGTCGTAGAGGATGACGCCGTCAGGCCCGAGGGCATCGTAGTGCAGATCCCAAGCCTCTTGGTTGAAGCAGACAAGTAGGTCGACTTCCCTCCCGTGGCTGTAGATGCGGTCCTGACCCATCCGGACCTGGTACATGCACGGCCCGCCGCGGATCTCGGCGGGATATGTCCGGAAGGTCTGCGTCCAGTAGCCACCCCGGGCGGCGGCTTGGGTCAAGATGTCCCCGGAGGAGATGACCCCCTCGCCGGACTCGCCCGCAAGTCGGATCACCACGCTCTTTCGTGCCAATTCCCCCCCTTACACATCGCGGCTGACCCGCGCGCGCGGGGCCGCCCAACGGCGACTGGGCCGTCGGTCCATTGGTCTGGTGCAGGCGCGTGAGATCAGGCACCGATCACCATGCCGGCTCGTACCGGTTGCGGCGATGGTAGCGAGCATGTTCCCCAGCTCGCAACCCAAAAGCACTGGTCCATGCCGCCGACGGCCCGCACATTGCAGACGAATCCCCCGAGCGGGGGTCCCAACTGGCAGGAAACCCAGCAAATTGACGTAATCGTGTACCCGGGCAACCCACGCTCAGCCGGTCGCCAGACGTGGTCGGGAGCGGGGCGCGCCGTGGACGAGCGACGCGGCACGATTTCTCAAGAACGCCCGGATGCATGCCGTTGCGAGGATGGACCCGATCGGACTCGACATACAGAAGGTGGCAGCATGAGCGGCCCGACAGCCCCCCGGATCATGATCGACGGCGAGTTGTGCGTACCCGGAACGTCCGCGCGGCCACGTCTGGACGACGGCCTGGTGCGGGGCGACGGGGTCTTCGAAGGCCTGCGTGCCTATGGGCGGCGGCCACGCACGCCCAAGGCCCACCTCGACCGCCTCGCCGCGTCTGCGGCCGCGATCGACCTCCCGATCGATCGGGACCTCATCGCCCGCGAGCTCGACGATCTCTGCGCCGCCGCGAGCGATCCCGACTGCGCGGTGCGGATCATGCTCACCCGCGGCGGACAGCGCATCATTCGCGAGGAGCCGCTGCCGCAGCTGCCCGCAAGCTGGCTGCTCAGCGCACAGGCGCACCGGATCACGCCGCTGTTGATCGGGTCGAAGACCCTCTCGTATGCGGCCAACATGCAGGCCAACCGCCGCGCAAAGGCGGCCGGCGCCGATGAGGCGCTGCTGTATGACCCGGATACCGCAGGAATCCTGGAGGCCCCGACCTCCGCGTTTCTGTGGCTGGAGGGTGACAAGGTCTGCGCACCGCCCCTGTCGACGGGCATTCTCGACTCGATCACGCGGCGGCTCATTGCGGAGGTCACCGATCTGCACGTCCACGCGCGCCGCCTCGATGACCTCCAGGACGCCGAGGGTGGCATGCTCGTGAGCACGGTGATGGAACTCCAGCCGATCCACGGCGTGCAGGGCATCGTCGAGTGGGGCGGCGCCCGCGCCCGTGTCGCCGAACTCGCGCAGGCACTGGCCGAGGTGTCGGCCGCGCGCGCGGTCCCCGCGTGCGCCTAAGGATGCGTGGTCAGGTTCTGCGGGCCGGATCCGACCACGAAGTTCTTCGCATTGCCGGTCCCCAGCAGGACGCTCTCCAGCGCATCCACGCACAGCATGCCCATCGCGCGCCGGGTCTCATGCGTCGCGCTGCCGAGGTGCGGGACCAGCACCACATTCTCGAGCCCTAGCAGCTGCGGATCGACCGACGGCTCGCGCTCGAATACGTCGAGGGCCGCCCCGCCGATCACCCCGTCGCGCAACGCGCATGCCAGCGCGGCCTCGTCGATGACCGGACCGCGGCTGGTATTGACGACGACCGCATCAGGCTTCATGCGCGCCAGCACACGGGCGTCGATCAGGTGGTGGGTCTCCGGTGTCAGGGGCGCGTGGATGCTGATCACGTCGCTGGTCGCGATCAGCTCGTCGAAGCTCACCTCCTGCGGGTCGCCGCGCATGATGCGCCCGGCGTAGACAGTCTGCATGCCGAGGAGTCCGGCCAAGCGGGAGGCCTCGCGACCGATTCGTCCGTGGCCGAGGCATCCGAACCGCAGACCCGCCGGTGAGCGCCCCAACATGAACCCCGGCGACAGGGTCCACCCGGTCCCGGCGCGGATCAACCGGTCGCCTTCGACGACGCGGCGCAGCAGCGCCAGCATCATCGTGACCGCCAGCTCGGCAGTGGCACGGGTGAGCACGTCGGGGGTGTAGGCGACCCGCACGCCACGGGCCCGTGCCGCATCGACGTCGATGTGGTCGAGGCCGACCGACAGCGTGGCGACCACTTCGAGCCGGCCCCCCGCCGCGTCCAGGAACTCGGTGTCGACGCGGTCCCCGGGGGTGACCATGGCGCCGCGCATGCCGCGGACGTCGTGGAGCAGACGGGCGCGCGGCATGACCTCGTCCGCGTCGTGGAGCGTCAGCGCAAAGCTGCGCCTCAGGCGGTCGATCACCTCGGGGGCGAAGCGCCGACTTGCAAGGACGGCAGGCGCCCGATCGGCTCGTGCCGAACCCGTCATGGCGGGATACATTCTACTCGCGCCGCCGTCGCATGACGATCGGCGCACGGTGCCGCGACGCCCTCCGCAGCACCGTGCGCGACACCGCGGCTAGGCCGACTGCTCGGCCAAGAAGTCTCGGACGCCGGTCATCGAGAACTCCGAGTTCGGCAGCACGAATTCCGACGGCTTGATCACGTCGAGAGCGAGCTCGACGCCGTTGGTCCGCACGAACTCGAGCAGTCCCGCGAGCTCGGCGCTGTATGCGACCTGGTCGTCGGCGTCGAGCGCCTCAAGCAGGCGCGTGTCGCGAGCCTCGAGGTCCGCCCGTGTGGTGTCGGGCAGCTCGAACTGGCCTTCGTCCATCACCCGGACCACGATCATGCCGCGCCGTCCTTCGGGGTCTCAGCCGGCGGGGCCGGCGTGTCGGATGCGGCCGTCGGCGTCTCCTCGCCCGTCCCCAGTTCCTTCTTGAGGGCCGCCATCTCAGCGTCGACGGACGACTTCGCGCTGATCTGCGCAAGCTCACGATCGATGGAATCGGTGCCAGGCGCGGAGAGGTCCTGGAGAGCCCCGGAGTCGATCAGCTCATCGACCGCGCCGGCGCGGGCCTGCATCGTCGCGACCTTGTCCTGCGCGCGCTGCATCGCCATGCCGATATCACCCATCTCCTCGGAGATGCCGGAGACCGCTTCGCCGACCTTGGCCTGGGCTTCCGCGGCGGTGTACTGCGCCTTGATCGTCTCTTTCTGGGTCCGGAACGCCTCGACCTTCGCGGTCAGGCGCTGCTCGGCGAGGATCAGCTTGTCCTGCTCACCCTGGAGCTGGGTCTGCTGCTCGTCGAGACTCTGCAACTGCAGCTGCGCGGCCTTCTTGCGCTCGAGCGCGGTCCGGGCAAGGTCCTCGCGACCGGCGGCCATCGCGTCGCGGGCCTGACCTTCGAGCTTCTGGATGCTCTGCTCGAGCTGCTTCTGCTGCAGCTCGACGCGCTTCTTGCTTGTCGCCACGTCGGCGACACCACGCCGCACCTGCTGGAGCATCTCCATCTGACGCTCGTAGGAATAGTCGAGCGTCTCGCGCGGGTCTTCCGCCTTGTCGAGGGCCTTCGAGGCCTTCGCCTTGAACACCAATGATGCGCGTTGCATCAATCCCACAATGTCACCGTCCTTCACCGACGCCGAGCGTGTCGCAGTCCGCCATGCACACCGCGTATGGGCGCAGCGTAGCGGGATCCGGCCACGAGCGAGACCACGTTTGGCACCGCAGGGCCGCGAGGTGGCACCTGTTGCACGACGCGCGCCGGCGCGCCGCTAGCTGGTGACCGCGCGCCGCGCGCGCGACGGGGCTGAGCTACCCGCGGCGGTCCGGGCGATGACCTGTACCGAATATGCCTGGTGCCGCGACAGGCCGGTCACCGTGCACGCGGTGCGGCGGGTCGTACACGCAAACCGCCGCCCGTGGCCGGTCACGTGCACCAGGTACGACCCGATCGGCCGGCCGCCGTCGTCGGCGGGTCGCCGCCAGGCGACGGCAATTCGACCGGCGCCGGCGACCACGCGGGTGATGGCCGGCGCGCCCGGTGAGCTGACGCATCGCGGACCGCAAAACGACCAGACGATCGGCGGCCGGCCGGACTGGCGGATCGTTGCGGTGTAGCGGGTGTCGGTGAGCGGGTGCGCCGGGATCACTAGCAGCGCATGATTGAACGTCAGGATGTCGCGACCCGTCGGCCCGTAGATCGCGTCGGTGGTCCGATACGTGTACTGGTCGACCAGGCACGTCGGGACCCGGATGCCGCCGCGCGCGACAAGCGTCGCGCTGGTCGTCGCGGCGGGCGTGCTCGGCAGCAGCGCGATCAGCGGCAGGCCGGCAGCGCGCCAGTGGCAGGTCTCCAGCGGATTGGGCGCCTCGTTGCCGGCGTAGGAGGTCAGCGATGATGCCGCACCTGGGCCCGGATAGAGGACCGGAACCGGCGAGACGGATCCCGTCAGCCCGCGGATGACGTCGAGCCCGGCGCTCGAATAGGACGCAGTGAACGCGAACCCGACCTGGCGCAATTGGGCACGCAGGATTCCGATCGCATGAAACGGTGCCGCCATCCAGCCCTCGATCGCCGCACGCGGTGAACTCACGCCCTCATACAGATCGCTCGACTGCGCCGCCGACGCGCCGGCGGCGGTGTAATACGGGCTCGCGGGGTTCTCGGTATGCAGGCTCGCGTAGGCGCCGGTGAAGTCACTCGCCGGCGTCCGCGCGAGGTACGTGAGATGCACATCGATCCCGGAGCTCCAGACGGCGTTCTCGGTCACCGGGGCAAGCCCCGACGCGGTCCGGTAGCCGTTGACCGCCGCAAGCCACGAGGGGACCGTGGCGCTTGCGGCCGTCGGCACGCAGATGACGGCCATGCACGCCGCGCCGAAGCCGACGGCGACCGCGGCGCGGCGTCGCCAGGCCACCTGCTCGCGCGCCGGCGTGTGTGTCATTGCATCGCGCACGCGCCTCCCGTCGATCCGCCAACCGGCCAGCGCGCCGAGTCCGAGCGCCCGCAGCGTGTATCGGCAGCCAGACCAATCACCCACAGTACGGCGGATGATCAGAGGCCCGTGTGCGCCTCGATGCGCCCGTCGCGCACGGCAGCCGCGAACGCGGCGTAGTCGCGCTCGTTGACGTCGGCGTAGGAGGCGGCGAAGTCGACCAAGGCCCGATCGAAGACGGCGCTGGTCCCCAGATACGCCCCGATCGCGACGCGGTCGCCCGAGCGCGCATGCGCGCGTGCCAGCGTCCAGCCACAGATTGCCCCGTACTCCTCCAGCCCGAGGTCCGACAGCGCTTCGATGACCGCCGAGCCTTTCCCATCGTGGAACTGGCGCACGTAGTAGTCCCGCCGGACGCCGTCGCGCCCCATCACGCGCTGCCAGCCCAAGAAGATGTCGCTTGCGGCCTGCATCAGGCGTTGGCCCACGACGACGCGCTCTCCGTGGTTGCGGTACGGGCTCGTACCCGCGAAGTCCTCAAGGACCGACCGCTCGGCCTGCTTGATCTGCAGCACCAGCGGATCCTCCGAATCCCGGCCGAGCAACAGAACGATCCAGCAGCGCGTACCGACGCTTCCGACACCGACAACCTTCCGTGCGAGGTGAACGAAGCGAAAGCCCTCGAGCAGCATGCGCCGCTCGGATTGCAGACTGCGGCGGTACTGGCGCAGACCCGCGCGCATGTTGGCCGAGAACTCGGCCGGGTCGGCGGTGAGCTCAAGTTCCTCGAAGGGCACGATCAGGGGAGGATTGCTGACGATCCGCCGTTCGCCGCCGACCGGACGCGTCAGCTTGAGGGCGGCGCGCAACGAGTCGCGGGTCCGGGCCTTGGCGAGGTCGCGCTCGGTGCGCTTGAGTCGCGCCGGGTCGATCCGTTGGCGCAAGGTGCGCATCATCAGCTCGACATCGAGGCTCGCGTACCACACGGCAAGGTTGGTGCAGCGCGCGAACTCACGCATCGCCTGGCGATATGCCTGTGCGGTGCGCAGCACGATCCGCCGCCGCGCCTCGGCGTCGACGCCGTTCTCCCGCGCGGCAATCTCGACGCTCGCCACCAGACGCTTCAGATCCCATTCCCAGGGACCGTGCAACGTCTCATCGAAGTCATTGAGGCTGAATACCATCCGCCGCTCCGGCGTCGCGAAAACCCCGAAGTTCGCCAGGTGCGCGTCCCCGCAGAGCTGGGCCCGCAGCCCTGAGGTGGGCGTGCGGGCGAGGTCGTTGGCCATCACGATCGCGGCACCGCGAAAGAACGCAAACGGCGAGTTCAGCATCCGGCCATGGCGCACCGGAAGGAGCTCCGGCACGCGCGTCTGCCCCTGTTCGGCCAGCAGCTCGACCGGGTCGGGTCGGGTCGGCGACACCGCAAATTCCGCATGGCTCGACCGTGGCACGACCCGGCGGGCCGATCGACCGCGCCGTGCGCGCTGATCGGGGGTCGGATGGCGCAGCTCGCCAGCGCCGTGCGCGCGACCGCGCCCCTGCCCGGCGCTGGGTCCTGATCGTGGTTCTGACACGTCGCCCCCTTACGTGGTCCGCCTGGCCATCACTCAGTCGCCGGCACGATCTCGGCGGTGACATCCGGCGCGACGTCGACCGCGCGATGGGGAATCAACCACGCGGTCATCGGCAGGATGATCACGGTCAATAGGCCGGCGCCGACCAGCGCGGCGGCGTTGTCCGGTCGCATGACGCCCGTCTGAAGACCGATTGCGGTGATCGCCACGATGAGCGGCAGGCCGGTCGCCGAGTACAGAGCCATCCGCAGTGCCTCGGTGCCCGGGAACCAGCGCCGGAAGATCACGAGTACCGGAAGGCCGCGCATGGCGACCATCAACACGAAGAACACCAGCATCCTGGCGGGATCTTTCAGAATCGAATCGATGTCGAGCTGCATCCCCGACACGACAAAGAACGCAGGAATGAAAAAGCCGAACGCCAGGCCGTTGAGCTTGTGCTCGAGGGCATGGTCCCCGTCCGGGAGCGCGACCCGCAACACGATGCCGGCCGCGAAGGCACCGAGTGTGGCATCGGGGCCGAGTCGTCCCGAGGCGAGCAGTAGTGCCACCAACAGCAGGACGGCAAACCGCACCGTCGTCTGGGACGACGTCTCGGAACCACGCTGGATCAGCTCGCTGATCGAGCGCCCCAGCAGCCCTGTGGCGATGCGGGAGACCGCGTATGCAAGGGCACCGAACACAAGCAGCAACGCGAGCGCCGCCCATGTCCCCCGCCTGCTCAGAAACACCGAGATGGCAATGATCGGGAACAGTTCGCCGACGGCGCCGTTGGCGAGCATGGCCCGCCCGAACGGTCCGCGGTGTTCGCCCGCGTCGCGGAGCATCGGCAGCAGTACGCCCAGCGCGGTCGTCGTGAGGGCGATCGCGATCGGCAAGAAGGCCCGGACGAAGCCATCTGCGTCGAGCAACCCGACCACGCCGAGCGAAAGCGCCGTCGAGACCAGCCACGCGCCGGCGGCCGCGCGCCCGTACTGCCCCACCATGATGGCGCGGTCGAGTTCGAATCCGGCGAGGAAGAACAGCATCCCGAGGCCGAAGTTTGCGACCAATGAAATGGACGAGTCGAAGTTGGCGATATCGAGTGCCTGGGGGCCCACGATGATCCCGAAGATGATCAGCAGCACGACTTCGGGGATCTTGAGCCCGGGCAGCCGGGCCACGACAAGCGGCGTGACGGCGGCGGTCAGCATGATCACAAACAGCGAATGCAGGCCGACGGGAATTGGCATCCCGGGCTCCCGAGCGCTCACGGACCGACGGCACCGGTTCTCAGATCGACAGGGCCAGACGCCCACGTACGACCGGTGCGGGGCGGACATGCGGGCGGGCGGATCGAGCTGCGGCATGGCGCGGAGACCTTGGGGGCGGTACTCGGAGGTTGGCCTCTTTCCACCTTACCAGCGCCCCCATCGTCGCCCGTCTGTGGCACTAGGTCTCCTCGGACTCGGCCTCCGCGCGCTTGAGTCCGGTTTGGGCGGCATTGAACAACACCCTGACGACGCCACCGATGAGGATCAGGTCCAGGATCATCTGGATGCTCACGACGATGCGACCGAGATCGGTCGTCGGCGTGATATCGCCGTAGCCGACCGTCGCAAACGTCGTGATCGTGAAGTACATCGCGCGGGTGTGGTCGAGGTCCTGCGTGAAGCTCGTCGCCGACGCGTGGGACATGGACAGGTAGATCGTCGCGAACATCACGAAAAACAGCGGGATGGTGACACCGAGCGCCGTGGCCGCGCGCAGTTCGGGTACGTCCGACCGGATGATCCGGCGCGACTGCCACGCCAGCACGATTGCCAACAGCGCCACGCAAATCACGATTCGGACGGCGATCGAGGCGTCGGTGCCCGCCCCGACGGGGACGGCGTAGAACACCCCCAACAGAATGATCCACGCGCCGATGATCTCGACGAAGGTGCGGATGACCGCTCGGCGGCGTTCGCGCTTGTTCAGGTCCGTCAGCCGTCGGGCCGTCATCTTGTGACCGCGGCGGCCCGGCCGGCGTCCGGGCACCCGTGCGAGGGGCAGATGGGTCGCATCGTGGCGACGTGTCGTCGGACGGTCATCTCAGCCTGACGGTGTCTCGGCAGGAAACGGCTCCGCTGGCGCGGTCATGGTCCACAATAGTCGCGCCCCACGCTGTCTCGGCGTGGCGACGCGTGCCGGTTTGCGGCGCCCGGCGGCGCCGGCAACGCCCTCGATCGCCCCTCAGCGTGACCGGCTACGCGTCCGCGACACCCTGGCCGGCGGCAAGGCGCTCGGCGCGGGTCTTGATCCCGAGGAGCATCTTGCGCTCCATCAGCAGGCTGCCCGGCTCCATCACGAGTGAGTATCCGAGCCGAAGCGCGGGCGACATTCCCGCCAGGCGGATGCGGTTGCGGCTCACCAACCGCGTGGACCCACCGGATTGGCGCAGGGAGAACGCCCACACCCAGCGCTCGTCCTCAGACTGGACGACAAGGGCCCGCTCCGGCTCAAGCACGACGACGCGCAATCGCGGGCCGTTCGCACCCACCGGCATGGCGTCCCCGACGTCCAGGCGCTGGAACTCGGGAAGGATGTGGTCGGCGCTGTGCATGTCGAGGCCAAACAGGTTCTCGATCCAGTCGTAGGTGTACGCGCCCCCGCGCCCACTGCCCATCTGCACCAGCCAGGGCCAGACCACCGCTGCCGGGGCATCGATCTCAATCGCCCGCGTCGAGATCAGATCCGCGTCCGGAAGGTACTCATCGCCCGCGATCTCACCATGTGCTTCGTCCGGCGTCGCACCCCAGGTCAGGCACCGCTCCCGCCATACGAGGGGATATGCTGCCACCGCCCCGACGACGAGCGCTCCGATGATCGGCCAACGCGTTACGTGACGCTGCGACATGGCGACTCCGTCGAGACAGGGGGATGCGACTGTGAGGTATCTACCCGAAGACCCTGGCCACCGTGAGCTTCGGTGCAGGCGCGACGACGAGTAATCGGCGATCGACGCCACCTCGACGGCAAGATTGCCTCGCGCAGGGTCGATGATCGTCCGGGTCCGACTGCGCCGATGGATTTCGGCAGCGGCTGCACCGCATGCGGGCGCCGCTACGCCGCGTGGATGACGCGAATACCTCCGACCAGCGAACAGGCCAGGACGGTGGTCTCCGGGCCGTCGCCGACCGACGCGTCCATCTCGCGCCGACCGAGGAGGTTTCCGCCGACCAGCCGGACGCGCGCACCGGCAGACACGCGGACGATCGTGTCGCCCACCAGGGAGTACGTGTGAATCGTGGCACCCTCGCCCGGGGCGGCCGTGGCGTCGATCGTGGTACGACCCAGGACGGAGAAGCTCGACTGAGAGGCCCATCCCTCAGGCAGAACGACGTCCTGCCGCCCGATCAACGAGAAGTACATGCGATCGAGCCTAGTCCGCGAGTCGCGTACGGCGCAAGCATCACGCGGGAATTCCTCCGTGCCGCCGCGCACAGACACGCGACCGCATTGAGGCCGATCGCTGCCCCGATGCAGACGATCGGGGCCGTCCATAGCGGTCCGGAGTGCCGGTCGTCCCCTGCACCGAACAGGTGGCCACCACCTTCTTCGAGGTGCCTGCACGCCGGTGCTTGGTGTGCGCGGCATGGCGCCACGGGACATCCGCTGCCCCCGCGACGCACCGATTGCGCGACAATCCGCGCGGCCGACGACTCGAGGGGGGATTCACCTGGCGAAGATCAGCAATCGGGGGGCCGCCTGGCCGCATGTCCGCGTCGGCGCGTCGGCGCTCACCACGCACCGCGACCAGCGCACGAGTGCCCCGGCTGTCGTGACGGGCCTCCTCGCGCTGATGTTCGCGGTCCTCGTCCTCTACGGAACCCGCAACGGCCCGGTCCTCGGTCTCGATTCCGCAACGTACTTGTCCGGCGCGCGCAACCTCGCCGACGGTCGGGGATACCTTGGCTTCGACCTCCGGCCGACGACGCTCTTCCCGCCGGGGTTCTCGGCGACACTGGCCGTCGGGCGATGGCTCGGCATCGATCCGGTCGACGGGGCGCGCTGGCTGAACGCCACCGCGCTCGGCGGGCTCTGCATCCTGACGTTCGTGCTCGCCCGTCGCCACACACGGCATCGATGGTCGCCGGTCATCACGGCCGCCGCCGTGGGATCGATGCCGGCGGTCTTCGGCGTGTTCACGTCGGTGTGGTCGGAGCCGGTCTTCTGCGTGCTGGTGGTGGGTCTGCTGTTACTGCTTGAGCCGATTCTTCTGCGAAACGGGCGTCGCCCCGGACTGCTCGTTGCCGCGGGTGCACTCGCATCGATCGGGGTCGTGTACCGGTACGCCGGGTTCACGCTGATCGCCTCGGGTTTGGTGGTGGTGTGCATCGCGTCATGGCCCGACGGTCAGCGGGCGATGGCCCGGCGCGCAGGGTTGTTCCTCCTCACCGGAGTCGCCGCGCCGCTGATCCTGGTCGCGTGGAACGCAACCCGGGGCGGGGCGCTCGGCCCCCGCCACGCGTCGGCCCAGACGCCGCCGGGGTTACTGCGCGATTTCACCGCGACCCTGCGCGGATGGGTCGTTGACCCCGGGCGTGTGTCGGCAGGCGTCGGCTACGGACTGCTGATCCTCGCCCTCGCGGTCGTTGCCGCCGGCGCCACGATGCTCGCCCGAACGCGCGCCCGGGAACCCGGGGCCCTGCGCCGTTTCGTGCCGATCGTGGCGTTTCTGGCCGTCTACGTCGCGTACATCATCGCCAGCGAATTTGAGACCGCACTTGACCCCGTCGGCAATCGCCTCCTTGCCCCGATCATCGCGCCGGTCGCCGTGCTCGTGACCCTGAGCCTGGAGTCGTTCGTCACGGCGCCACGACCGGGACCGAAGATGGTGAGGGTTGGACTGGTCACAGTGTTGGTCGCCGGCTGGTTTGGGGGCTCGCTCATCACCTCGGTCGATCACGCCCGAACGAGCGCGCCGGCGCGGAACGGGTACGCGGCCAGCTGGTGGACGGGCTCGGACCTGGTGGCTGCCGTCCGAGGGCTCCCTCGGGGCGCGACGATCTTCAGTAATAACGCATCGGGCCTCTATCTCGCGACGAACATCCAGCCGGTCTACGGGAGCCCGACATGGGCGATCTATCGATCCGGCGATGCAGCGCCGCCGCTCTCGACCTTTCGATCGCGCCTTCAGACGACCCGTGGCCCGATCTACCTCGCCTGGGAGCGCATCATCGGGGATACGTGGGACGTGACCCCACAGCAGTTGCAGCGTGGTGGGGTCCGATTGACGCCCATTGTGCAGGCGAAGATCGGCACCATCTACGCGATGGCTCCGTGAGAGCCGCAGCACCGCCGATCGCTCATCGGAACGCCCGCATCGCGCTGCGGGCGTCCAGCTGCCGGTTCGCCGCAACGGCACCGACCGGGTCGGGTTGGCCCACCGGACGCACTTCAGTCCCGCGCGGTCCGACGCACGCCGACGCACCATCTGTGGCGTCCGTCAGACCAGGACTCACGCCGGGGCCGCGACGCGCGTTCCGCGAGGCCGTCGCTGCGGAGTTCGGCCTTGTGTCGCGGGGCTTGACGCCGGGCGTCGTCGGCAGCAGGGTAGCCGGTACGCGGCGGCGGCGGCGGCCGCACGCTGGGACGCGGCGTTGCATGACCCGCTCTCGCCTGGCGTTACTGCGGCTGGTTCAACAGACAGGGGCTCGCGATGGCGACGATGTTCCACCAGGCTGTGTCCTCCGGAGCGTCCTACTGGGGACCCGGCGACCTCTATACGTTTCTCGTCACCGGGGAGCAATCCGACGGTGCGTACTTCTCAATGCTCGCGATCGTTCCGCCGGGTGGCGGCCCGCCGCCGCACACCCACGCGTTCGAGGACGAAACGTTCTACGTGCTTGACGGCACGCCGTCGTTCTTTCTCACAGACCAGTGGATCCAGGCCGGGCCCGGCGACTTCGTGAATATTCCGCGCGGCAGCCTGCACTGCTTTCACAACCACTCGGATGAGCTGATGACCATGATCCTGACGTTCACGCCCGCCGGGATCGAGAAGTTCTTCGAGGAAACGCTCGAGCGCGCCTACGACCTGACGGCGCCGGTGCCCGACAATGTCGCCGAGGTCAGTGCCCGATACGCCGAGGCCGCGCCGCGTTACGGGATGGAGTTCTTCGTCGGCGACTAGCGGGCAGGCGGCCGGCACCGGGGGGGCGGCGGGGCCGTGATGTGCCAATAGGGCCCACGCCGGTGCGTGCCGGCCAGAAGCAACTGCACGGAATGCAGTAACTCCCTCGGGCGCCGGCCGGAGCGTGAGGAGTCCACCCGTCGTCGGTCATCCCGCACACCCCCTCGATGGCGCGTACGTGTCCCAGAGCGTCACGCGGCGGCGCGCCTCGACCGGCTCAAATGATGGCGTCAGACAGGGGACGCGTGAGGAGCCGTGCGAGGACCGACCCGGCTGTGCGATTCGTGCACGGCGCTCACCGCGCATCGTCCGCAGCGAACAGCAGTCCGAATGCGGCGAAGGCGTGGAGCTCGATGAGCTCGAACTCGATGATCCCCTCAGCAACCAACCGAAGGCCCGACGGCGTGCTTGCAGCCGCCCCGAGCGAGTCGGCGTCGAGTAGGCGGATCGCACCAGGACCACCCGACGGGTACATCTCGCGGACCGCGCCGGACGTGTCGTGGCGCCACAGGTCCGTTCACTCGTCCCGGGCGTGTGGTGCGATCGACGCACGCGCATGGGTCCCCTGCCGCGGCCTGCCGATCGCCGGAATGTTCAAAGCGGATCCGGCGCAGCGATCGCAACGACCGTGAACGGTCGCCGTGGCGTGCCACCCATCTTGTCCAGTTGGGCGTTGACCACGAGCAGACGCTCTGCGGCCGGGGCGACGGCCGTCGGAAACGCGAAATCATCGCAGCTCAGCAGCGCCGTCACCCGTCCCGACCGAGCGTCGGCCTCGAGCGTGATCACGGCAAGGCGCTCCCGCGCATTGATCGCCACGTAGAGCGTCGATCCCCGGATCGCGAGTCCATCGCAGTGCTCAAGAATCCCCACGTCGAGAATGGTTTCGGACACATGGCGCGTGTCCAGATCGACCCGCCAGAACCGCCCCAGGTTGGTCTGTGAACACACGAGGTGGCGGCCGTCGGGGCCGAGCACGATGCCGTTGAAATTGATGCCGGCGGGCCATGGGACACCGGACCCAACGAGATCGACCCAGTCCTCCATCGCATCGAGCCCGGGTCCGACACGCAGCAGCGTCGGAACGAATGAGTCGGTGACGTACGCGGTGCCGTCGGGGCCAAACGCGAGGTCATTGACGCAGGACGGGGATTGTCCGACCTCAAAGCGCGCGACGCGCCGGCGGGAATCGAGATCGTAGACATCGAGTGTGCCGTCGAAGCCCCCTGCGGTCCAGAGCCGCCCGAGGCGATCGACCTTTACTCCCGCCACCGACGTGCGCCCGCCCTCACCGCCGCGCGACCACACCTCCGCGGCACCCCGACGTCCGGGGAGTCGGAAGATCGTGCCATCAGACAAGCTGCCGACAAACGCGTCACCCGTTCGCACATCGATGCCGATGCTCTCCGGGAAGACCGCGTCGCCCGGAAGTGCGTAGGTCTCCAGAGCACGGACCGATTGCTGGATGGTCACATCGTCTCCCTCAGTTCGCCAGACGAACCCGAAGCGCCTCGCGATTGAACACCATCGCACGATGCGAGGCCCCGACGACCGCAGTGGCACGCGACGACCCGTACCGATGCAGCCGTGATGTCTGTCATGGCGCGATGGGTCGCGTCACTGCCGACGAATGACCCGATGCGTCGCGGCGTCGGCCTGCCGGCCACCGAGCGCGCGATGCCGTCCTCTCCGGACGACCCATCGCGCCGGCGGTCACCCGCCGCGGTTCCCGCACCGCGGCATGCCGCGCGCGTAAACGCGCACAATGGAACCATGGTCCTCATCGCGCTGCTCGCGGTCATCTGGCCTGCCCTCGCCCCGGTGCTTGCCGCCCTGACGGCGATCGGGCTCATCGTCATCGTGCTGCTCATCTGGCGCGTCCTGCTCCCGCGCGCCAGGGCCGGCGGACTCGCCGATCGACGGGACCGCGGGGAATAAGCCCGGCGCCTGACTGCCTCGATCAGCGCCAGGACGGATCGCCTGTGGCAATCGGCGGCCCGCACGTCCTCCTGTCGCCCACCGTGACGAGCTGCCGGCGTTGTCCAGACGCGGACCTCAGCGAAGGCGACGGCCGGAATCGAACCGGCTCATGGCGGTTTTGCAGACCGCAGCGTTCCCACTTCGCCACGTCGCCATGACGCCATTGAATCC
>JADGPF010000091.1 GCA_017882585.1 Thermoleophilia bacterium | reverse complement strand
CGCCCGCAATCCTAGGGACTCGCCGGCGGAGCCGTCCGGCTGCCGGCCCCGGGAATCACGCGAGCCGCGCCCGGTCGGGCGGCTCCGGGCGGTCAGTCGATCAGGCCGTTCTTGTAGGCGTAGCGCGTCGCCTCGGTGCGGTTCCCGACGCCGAGCTTGCGGTAGATGTTCGACAAATGGAACTTCACCGTCTGTTCGGTGACGAACAGTTTGCTGGCGATGTCCAGGTTCGACAGACCTTCGGCGACCAGCTTCAGGATCGCAAGCTCGCGGTTGGTCAGGCCTCCGGGAGTCGCCTGCGGAGCGGCGTCGGACGAGCCGGCGTTGCCGGCATTGCCGCGCGGGTGGTACACCGTGCCTTCGAACACACCGCGGATCGTTGACGGCAGGTCGAGCGGGTTGATCGACTTGACCACGTAACCGGCCGCCCCGTAGCCGAGTGCCTTTTCGATGTGCTCGGGGTCGTCGAACATCGACAGCATGATGACCTTGAGGTCCGGATGGGACTTCTGGAGCGCCTGCAGGGTGGCCAGGCCATCGCCCTTGGGCATGCGCATGTCGAGGATCACAACGTCCGGGCGGACCCGAGGTACGAGCGCGACGAGGTCTTCACCGGTCATCGCCTCACCGACGACCTTGATGTCGGGGGCGGACTCCAGCGCGCGCTTGATCCCGTCGAGCATCAGTCGATGATCGTCGGCGATCGCGACGCGCATCGGTTGTCTGCCCATGGGGGCGCTGTCGTCGGGCGCGGTGGTAGTCATGTCGATGCTATCGGTCGAGATTGGTCGGTCCTTGACGATTGGGGACGCCAGGGAGCCGTCGTGATCGACGGCCGCGGCACGTGTGTGCCACGAGGCCCCTGTGGAGTGTGGTCCGGACGGCGTTCGAGGAGTGAAGTTTTCCTATATATCACCGGGGGCGCATACCCCCAGACACGTCCCGGATCACATGCGGGACCGTCGACGGTACCGCTCGCCCACACGGGTGTCGGGTGACCAAATTTCAACCGGAATCCTTTCCCGTCGAAGACCTGTCGGCAATGCCGGTCCACGTCTGCGTCATGCGGTGGACCTTCTCCATGGAAGCGGCGTGAACGCCGTCGCGACTCCCCAGTGCGGGTAGCTTACGACCTAGACGTTCGGATAGCCAGGATTGCGGCGCGTCCCGACGTGAAACAGTCCGTCGGACGCCCCAACCGCGGTGCGCCGACGCGTCGAGGTCCGCTTACAGCCAGGTGGTCGGCGTCCGTCGCGCCGGAGCCCGCTGCTTGAGCGTGCGCACGATCTCCGCGGCTGGCGTCGCCTTGTTCAGAAATGCCGAGGCGCCACCGGCCAGCACCGAGCCGATGCCGTCGGCGTCGTCGGTCATCGAGAGCATCACCACCTCGATGCCGGGGAATTGACTCTTGAGTGCGAGCGTCGCCTCGAGCCCGTCGATACCGGGCATCGACAGGTCCATCAGGACGACGTGCGGCTCGTGCCGTTCGGCAAGCTCGACAACCATGTCGCCGCGGTCGGCCTCGCCGACGACCAAAATGCCCGCATCACGCTCGAGGAGCGCGCGGAGGGCGGCTCGGAAACGTGGGTTGTCGTCCACGAGCATTACGCGAATCGGAAAGTTGGTCGGCATCCACGTCCCTTGGGGACCCGGCCGCATGACGGCGGGCATCTGACATAAATAACGCTACGCAGCCCGCGCCGTCATGACTGCTATACGGCAGTCAAGTCTTTGGCCGTGACGGGTCCGGTTGGGCGCGCGTCGGCCCCTCCCCAACAGAGCGGTACTATTGAGGGGGATGACCGAGCCCACGCCACAGGCGAACCACCTCAACGCCGAAGGTCTCCTGAGCATCGTGGACTGCCAGATCCCGCCCGGCGGTGCGCCGGATGCCCTGTCGGAGCTGTGTCGCGCACTCGGCGAGGCCATCGGTGCCGATGCGGTCGGCCTCGTCGTCGGTTCGTTTGATGCGCCGGAGGTCCGAACCCACTGGGCCCGCGCGGGCGTCGAGGCGACGCGCCTGACCGAGGAGGCCGGGTCGGCGGGCGACGCGCTGGCGGGATCTGGGGTGCTGAGCGTCGCGATCCCGGGGGAGGGCGTGCTGATCGCCGTCGGTCTCGGCAGAGATCCTGCCACCACCGAGATCCGGCTCGCGATGCGGATCGCCGCCGATCGCGCCGACTCGGCGCTCGCACTCGCCCGCGTGCGGGCCGATCTCGACCAGACGATGGCTCGGATCCTCGAGTCGGACGAGCGGCTGGTCGGGCGAATCGGACTCGACATCCATGACGGACCCACCCAGCACCTGTCGGTCGGCCTGCTGGAGGTCCAGCTTCTACAGGCCCAGCTTGGCGACGCCGCGGCGGCCGGTGTCGTGCTCCCCGACGGGCTCGAAGCCTCGGTCGAGCGGATTTACGAGACGCTCGGCGGAGCGCTGACGGAGATGCGCGAACTGATCGGTTATCTGCGCCCGGTGCGGTTCCAGGGTCGTCGGCTCAACGAGATCCTGGACGACGTCGTCACCACCTTTGAGGCCCGCAACGGGATCGAGGTGCAGTACGTCACCGATGGGGAATTCGTCGTCGACGGGGTGTCGGTCACCCAACGGATCACATTCTACCGCGTCCTCCAGGAGGCGCTGTCCAATGCGCACCGACACGGCCAGGCCACGGCGATTCTGGTCGAGCTCGCCGAAGACGAGACCGGGACGCGGTTGACCGTCGACGACAACGGAACCGGCTTCGATCCGGTCGCCTTCACACAGCCCGTGCTCGGGTCGTCGATCGCGCGCTACGGGCTCCACGGGATGCGTGATCGCACGACGATGCTCGGCGGCACGTTCGAGATGATCAGCGCGCCCGGCGACGGGTGCACGTTGCGTGTGTTCCTGCCGCGCTGGAGTCCTCCGGACCCGCCCGATGCCATCGGCGCCTGAGCGGTGGTAAAGGTCAAGATCTGCGGCCTGACGAGGCCTCGTCAGGCGGAGGCCTGTGTGGAGGCCGGGGCGTGGGCGGTGGGTGTGATCCTGGCGCCCGAGAGCCCGCGCTATCTCGACGTCGCCCGCGCGGCGGAAGTTCTCGCCGAGGTCCCCGACCATGTCGCACGCGTCGGCGTGTTCATCGACGCCGGCCTGGCGGAACTGGAGCGCGCCGCAGATCGCATCGGGCTCACCCACGTACAGCTCCACGGTGCGGTCGACGTCGTCGGAGCCCGCCGGGCGACCGGGCTGCCGGTGATCCTGGGCGTGCCGTTCACCGGTCCCGACGCGATCGGGTGGGCGGGCGCGAGCGCCGCCGACCTTGTGCTGTTCGACGCGGTAGTTCCCGGGTTGCACGGCGGGACCGGCGTGCGGTTGGATTGGGGTGCCCTGGCTGCGCATCGACCCGGCTATCCGTTCGGGCTTGCCGGTGGCCTGCGACCGGATAACGTTGCGCAGGCGATCCGGTTGCTGCAGCCCGCGGTGGTCGATGTCTCGAGCGGCGTCGAGTCCGCGCCCGGATTCAAAGACCACGACAAGGTTGATGCCTTCATGACGGCGGTGCGCGGTGCCTGAACTGGCGATGCGGTTTGGTCCGTACGGCGGGCGGTACGTCCCGGAGACGGTGATTGGGGCACTCGACGAGCTCGGCGCGGCGTACTCCCGGTACCGCGAGGACGCCGAGTTCGTCGCGGAACTCGACGGCCTGCTGGCGTCGTTTGTCGGGCGTCCGACACCGCTGTATCGGGCGGAGCGGCTCGGGGCGAGTTATGGCATCGAGCGCCTGTATCTCAAGCGCGAGGACCTGTGCCACACCGGCGCGCACAAGATCAACAACGCCTTGGGCCAGGTCCTGCTCGCTCAACGCATGGGCAAGCGGCGGATCATCGCCGAGACCGGCGCCGGGCAGCACGGGGTCGCCACGGCGACGGCGGCGGCGCTGTTCGGAATGCACTGCTGCGTGTACATGGGGCGCACCGACATGCACCGTCAGCGCCTGAACGTGATCCGGATGAAGATGCTGGGGGCCGAAGTCCGTCCGGTCGACGCCGGAACGGGCACGCTCAAGCACGCCACGTCCGAAGCGATCCGGGACTGGGTCACCAACGTCGTCGACACGCATTACGTCATCGGCTCGGCCGTCGGCCCGGCCCCGTATCCGGAGATCGTCGCCGAGCTGCAATCAGTCATCGGGCGCGAGACTCGCAAGCAGATCTTGGCACTCGAGGGTCGACGGCCAGCCGCCGCCGTCGCGTGCGTCGGCGGCGGCTCGAACGCGATCGGGATGTTCCGCGGGTTCCTCGACGACGAGTCGGTACTCCTGGTGGGGGTCGAGGCGGCGGGCGAGGGGATCGCCACTGGCCATCACGGGGCGTCGCTGGAATTCGGTAAGCCGGGCGTGCTGCACGGGTCGCTGAGCTACCTGCTCCAAGACGAGGATGGCCAGGTCGCCGAGGCACATTCGATCTCGGCGGGGCTCGACTACCCCGGCGTCGGACCCGAGCACAGCTACCTGCGCGATACCGGGCGTGTGCGCTATGAGTCGGCCACCGACCGTGAGGCACTCGATGCATTTGTCGCGCTCAGCCAGTCAGAGGGCATTATTCCGGCCCTCGAGAGCGCGCATGCCCTTGCCTTCCTCGCGCGTGAAGGTGCCGCACTCGGCGCCGAGGGCCCGGTCGTGGTGTGCCTTTCCGGGCGTGGCGACAAGGACGTCGAGCAGGCCGGCGCGGCGCTGGGCATCGATGTCTAACGGCGCGGCGCGGCTGCGGGCCGCGTTTCCCGCCGACCGCGCGGCCCTGATCCCGTATGTGATGGGGGGCTACCCGACCGTCGCCGCGAGTCTCGACTACGCCCGAGCGCTCGCGGGTCACGCGGACATCCTCGAGCTCGGAATCCCGTTCTCGGATCCGTTGGCTGACGGACCGACGATTCAGTCCGCCGGTCAGCGGGCGCTGGAGTCGGGTACGCGCCCCGGCGACGTCATTGACATCGCCGGGGCCTTGCGTGGCGGACCGCCGGTGGTGTTGATGACCTACGTGACGCTGATCCTCGCCGCGGGCCCCGACGCGTTCTTTGCCCGGGCATCTGACGCAGACGTGGCCGGGGTGATCATCCCGGACCTTCCGCTGGAGGAAGGCGACGCGATCCGCGCGGCCGCGGCTGCGGCGGGGGTGGCAATCGTGCCGCTGGCCGCGCCGACGACGACCGACGAGCGCCTCGCGGCAATCGGCGCGCGGGCCGATGCGTTTACGTACTTGGTCTCGGTCGCCGGCGTGACCGGCGGCGAGGTCGCCGTCGACGATCGGCTGCGGGGATTCGTCGATCGGGCGCGTCGTGCCATCCCGGGTGCGCTGGCGGTCGGATTCGGGATCCGGACGCCCGCCCAGGCACGCGCCATCGGCGAATTTGCCGATGGCGTCGTCATCGCCAGCCACCTCGTGCGCATGATCGAGGAGGCCCCGACCCACGCGGCCGCGGTCGCGGCACTCGACGCGTATGGCGCCGAACTCGCCGGCGCGCTCGCGGGCGCCACCCGGGCGTCGTAGCCGGGAGCCGGGGCGCCGCCGCGCACGGCGGACGGGGCCGCGTGGCCCGTCACATCCGTCGCGTGGAACTGCGAGCATATCGACGATGCCGGTACGTCCCGATCTCGCGCAGCGCATGGCTCGGATCGCCCCGTTTGAGGTGATGGAGGTCCTTGATGCCGCGCGGCGCCTCGAGGCGGCCGGGCGGGACATCATTCACCTTGAGGTCGGCGAGCCCGACTTTCCGACACCGGAGCCCGTGATCGACGCGGCTCGGCAGGCCCTCGCGACCAGGCCGATGTTCTATACCTCGGCGGTCGGGATGCCCGAACTCCGGGAGGCAATCGCCGGCTGGTATGCGGCAAGTTTCGGCGTCACCGTGCCGATGGAGCGCATCGTCGTCACCGCGGGATCGAGTGCGGCCCTGTTGATGGCGCTCGGAGCGCTCGTCAATCCCGGCGAGCGGGTGCTCATGTCGGATCCGGGATACCCGTGCAACCGCAACTTCGTGCGGTTTCTTGACGCGGAGCCGGTGCTGGTCCCCAGCGGGCCCGCCGACGGGTATCAGCTGACGGCAGCGCTGGCCCGTGGCGCATGGGGCGTGGGCGTGCGCGCCGCGATCGCCGCCTCGCCGTCGAACCCGACCGGCACGTGTCTCGACCCGACCGAGTGGGCGGCGCTTGCGGCGGTCTGCCGTGCGCGCGACGGTGTGCTGATTGCCGACGAGATATACCAGGGGCTGGTCTATGACCGACCGCCGGAGACCGTCCTGTCGATCGCCGACGACGTGTGGGTCGTCAACAGCTTCTCGAAGTACTTTCAGATGACCGGTTGGCGGCTCGGCTGGCTGGTCGTCCCGGATGGATGTACGCGCGAGATCGAGAAGGTCGCGCAGAATCTCTACATCAGTGCACCGACGCCGGCCCAGCACGCCGCGCTTGCCGCGCTCGCCCCGGAGGGGCTGGCAGTGCTCGAGGCTCGGCGTGCGGAGTTGGGTGCCCGGCGCGACGTGCTGCTCGCCGAGCTGCCGAAGATTGGGTTCGCGGTGCGCGCCCGCCCACAGGGAGCCTTCTACATCTACTGCGACGTCTCCGAGTTCACCGACGACAGTTTCCGCTTCGTCGAATGGCTCCTGGAGACGACGGGCGTCGCGCTGACGCCCGGTCGGGACTTCGGCGACGCCGCACCCGAACAGCATCTGCGCATCGCATACACCCAACCGGTCGATCGGCTGCGCGAGGCCGTGGCACGCATCGGCCTGGCGCTGGAGGGGCTGCCGTCGCGCGCCTGAGGTGCGTTGTTCGTGACCGGCGATCCGGTCGCGGGCGGTCGGCCCATGTGACCGTCCGGTCCATCCCGCGGGGTCCGCGATGAGCGTCCGCGGGGCCGTGCGGCTGGCGGCGGTCGCGGTGCTGATTGGACTCGGGGCGATCATCGTCCGTGCGACCTCACCCTCGACGAGTTCCACCTCGCTGTCGATTGGCCATGCGCCCTCAGGGGTGTCGGTGCTGGTCGCGTCGCCCCTGGCGCCGGTCGTCGCCGAGATGGCGCCCTTCGATCGCATCAGCTCCGGCACCGCGGATGCGCTGGCCGCCCAGGTCATCGAGGGCGTCCCTGCCGACGTGCTGGTGGCTGCCGACAGCGCGACGGCCGACGCGCTGCATGCCAAGGGGCTGACAGGGCCTCCGGCGGTGATTGCCCACGACCGGCTCGTCATCATTACGCCATCGGGAAATCCGGCACGGATCCACTCGATCGCCGATCTTGCGCGCCCCGGGGTCCGACTGGTCATCGGCAGTCCAGGATCAGCGATCGGTCGCTATACCCGTCAGGCGCTCGCCCAGTCACACGCGAGTGCGGCGCTGGGGAATGCGGTGCAGCAGGCCGCGGACGCCGCCACGATCACGACGGCGGTCGTGCTCGGCGATGCCGATGCGGGAATTGCATACGCCAGCCAGGCTCATGCGCTGGGCGCCAAGGTCCACGTGGTGTCCATCCCGACATCGGCGCAGCCGGTGATCAGCGATACGGCCGCAGTGCTGGCGAAGGCGCCGCACCCGGCCTCGGCGCTGGCGTTCGTCGGCTACCTCACCGGCCCCAACGGCCGCGCCTATCTGCGCCGGTTCGGCTTCGCCGTACCGTAGCCGGTGGGCGCCGTTGCCACTGGTCCGGCCGTTCGTCCATGATTCCGGCTTGGATGCTCCTGCAAACCCGGTCATACGGACCTCTGGCCGGGCCGCCCGTCCTGGTTCTGCATGGCGTGCGCAATCACGGCGGTCGCTTGGGCGCCTTGCCGAGGACGGACTGCCCGACGACCGGGTGATCGCACCAGACCTTCGTGGGCACGGACGGTCCTACTGGGAACCACCGTGGGACGTTGCGACGCATGTCACAGACGTGCTCGAGACGCTCGCCGGGCTTGGCGTCGGCGCGTCGATCGAGGTGATCGGGCACTCGTGTGGTGGGCTGATCGCCTGTGCCGTTGCCGCGCAGGCACCGGACCGGGTGTGCGGCCGCCGCGCCCGCGGACCTGCATAGTGAGGGCCCGGCGGCCGATTGGACATCGGTCGAGGAGGCCCGTGCAGCCTGGCGCGAGGTCCGTCCACCCGAGCGCCCGTGGGCATGTGAGGAGGACCTGGCAGCCGTTCTGGTGCGCGGACACGACGGCCGGGACCGGCTGCGCCAGGAATGTGGACCGCGGCTCGTCGAGATCGATGTGGACAGCGGACACATCCTCATCTGGGATGCCCCGGCGCAGACGGAAGCGGTGGTGCGCGCGGCGCGCACCCGTACGCGTGCCTAGCGCAACGTCGACCAGAACGGGCTTAGGCACAGACGCGAGCGCGCGATTGCCTCATCGACCTGTGCGGCCGTGTGCCGATCGCGGTCGGGCTCCGGCGGCGGTGGGGTGTCTTCTGTCCACGTGCGTGCCGGCTCGGTACAGCCCAGGTCCCGCGCGGTGTCACGCCAGCGCTCTGGGAGCGGGTCCGGCGGCGTGCTGCCGACCATCCGGTGTGCCAGTGCCGCCCATGCCCGCGGTGGCGCCACGCACGGGTTGTATCCGCCTCCGCCCAGGGCGATCCAGCGCCCGTCGCAGACGTCGTTCGCCAACCTGTCGAGCGTCGCCCATAGCTCGGGATAGAGCTCCATCGTCGTCAGCATGTGTGCCAGCGGGTCCGCGTGGTGATGATCGACGCCGCATTGGGTGACGATGGCGTCCGGCGCAAACGCCGCGACGACCGGGACGACGAACTCGGCCAGGGCGCGCCGATAGGCGTCGTTGCCGGCGAACGGCGGCAGCGCGAGGTTCGCCGAGAAGCCGGGCGCGCCCGGGCCGCCGGTCTCCTGCGGGAAGCCCGAACCCGGAAAAAGATGTCGTCCCGATTCATGGACCGAGACCGTCATCACACGCGGGTTCTCGTAAAAGATCCACTGGGTGCCGTTGCCGTGATGGACATCGAGATCGATGTAGGCGACCCGCTCGAGCCCGGCGTCCAATAGCCATTGGACGGCGATGGCCGTCTCGTTGTAGATGCCGAAGCCCCACGCACGGTTGTGGGTGCCGTGATGGGCACCGGCGGCCGGCACGAACGCCCGGCGCGCGCGCCCGGATGCGACGGCGAGGGCACCCGCGGCCGCGGCTGCCGACACCCGGGCCGAGTCCTCGTGCATCTCGGGGTACGCGTTGTTGTCGCCGCCGATACCCCACTGCGACGCGTCGGGCGCCGCGGCGAGCACCGGGTTCTCGCTGTAACGGTGGACGGCCTTGATGAACGCCGGAGCGAACACCCGCGCGAGCGCGGCGTCGTCCAGCGGCGGCGGTGGTGGCTCGTACGCGACGCCCGGCAGTGCGAACAGCCCGGTCTCTCGGCACAGCGCAACGGCAAGCTGATGCCGCCGCTGATCGGTCGGATGGTCGCCGCCGAAGCGCATTCCCATCTGATCCTGATGGACGACCAGCAACGAGAGTGGTGTCACGGGCGATTGGCTCGGTCGGGATCATGCGGCGGCGCGGTCGGCGTGCGCCGTCGGGCAGGTGCAACTCTACGACGATTCGGGCTCCGGTGGCGAGATTGTCCGCGCGGCGCAAGGGCGATCGCATGCGAACCGGTACGCTCGAGGGATGCCGCAGCATCCGTTCGCGCCCGCCCGGATCCCGCCCCCGGCACGCCGCGCCGCCCAGGGCGCGATCGCTGTCGGCGCCGCGGTGCGCCCTGAGGATCTGGTGGCAGCGCTCGCGGACCGACCGTACCCGGTGATGACCAGCTACCTCGGCACGACCCTTGTCGCGGCCGACCCGATCGAGGTCGTGACCGGCCCCGCCGTCTGGGACGCGCTCGACATCACGGTGCGCTCTACGACGATGGTGCCGAGCGGGGCCTGGCTCGGGTATCTCGGATACGACTTGGGCACACGCGAGCGCCGCGCCGCGCCGCCGCAGTCCGCTCACCACCACCCGCCCGTCGCGATGCTGTGCCGCTATCGGGCGATCGCCCAAATCGCACCCGGGGGGTGCTGCCGGGTCTTGGGCGAAGGACCCGACGCCCGCCGGTTGGCGGCGATCGCCGACGCGGTCGTGCCGCTCCCGACTTCCCCGGCGCGTCGACGGACGCCACCACCTACGGCATCCCTCGATGCGCGCGCATATGCCGAACGCGCCGCCGAGATCATTCGCAGGATCCGTGCCGGGGATTGCTCAGAGGTAAACCTTGTCCAACGCCTTTCCGCCGTATGGGGCGGGGACGCCCTCGCGTTCGCGGATCGCCTCTGGACGGCTGCGGGCCCTGCGTCGCACCGGGCGTACTTCGCGACGCCGGAGGGGACCCTCGTCTCGGCCTCGCCCGAGCGCCTTGTGGCGGTGCGCGATGCGGTCGCGGTGAGCGCGCCGATCAAGGGGACCGCGGCGCTGGGCCGTGGCGCGGCGTTGGTGAACAGCGCCAAGGACCGCGCCGAACACGTCATGATCGTGGATCTGGTTCGCAACGATCTCGGCCGGGTCGCGCGGATCGGCGGCGTGTCGGTGCCGCGCCTGTTGGTGCCGCTGACCACCGGCTACGTCGAACACCTGGTCAGTGAGGTGCGCGCCGAGCTCGCAGCGGGCGTTCGGGTGTCCGAGGTCCTGGGCGCGCTGTTTCCGGCTGGTTCGATCACCGGCTGTCCGAAGCTTGCGGCGATGCGGGTCATCGCCGAGCTTGAGCCCGTGCCGCGCGGGCCCGCGTTTGGCAGCATGGTGGCGGTCGGCGCGGACGGCGGAATCGAGGCGAGCGTCCTGATTCGCACCGCCTGGCTGCATGACGGCTGGGTGTCGTACTGGAGCGGCGGCGCGGTCACCTGGGATTCCGACCCGGCGGCCGAACATGCCGAGGCCATGGTGAAGGCCCGGCCGTTCCTCGAGGCGATCGGGTGCGGGTAGTCCTGATCGGAGGACGCGTGTGCCGGGGAGCCGCGGCGCCGTCGCGTGCGGAACTCGATGCTTACGTGGGTGCCGGCCTAATCGAGACGATGCGCGCTCGGGAGGGCTGCATCGCGCATCGCGCGTGGCATCTGGCGCGTCTCGCGGCGTCGATCCGGACAGTTGGGCCGGACGACGCGCCGGACGCCGATGCCATCGCCCGATCGCTCGACGCGACCTTGGCCGCGATCCCGCCGGGGGATGCCCGCGTGCGGCTCGTCGTCGGCGCGCGCGAGACCTGCGCCGTCGAGATTGCCCCGATCGAGCCGCTGCCGGAGGTCCCGCGCGCATGCACGGCGATGACTGTGGCCGGTGGGTGGGTGCGTCTCGATGCCGACGCCGAGCACAAGCGCACCGATCGGCGCCATTGGGGTCGGGTTGAACGCCACGCGGCCGCGGCGGGTGCCGATATCGCGCTGATGACGGACCAGGCGGGCCAGCTGGGCGAGTCGAGCCGAGCGTCGGTCTTCGTGGCGGCCGACGGTATTCTGCGGACCGCGCCGGTCGAGGGCTTGCTGCCCGGGATCGGGCGCCGGGCCATCATGCAACTCGCCGGCGTCGCCGTCGAGGAGGCGGCCGACCCGGCGACCTGGCGCCGCGCGGACGAGATCTTTGTCGTCAGCGCCCTTGGTGGCGTCAGCGCGGTGACGGCCATCGACGGGGCGCCGGTCGGACGCGGTGTCGTCGGCCCGCGTACGCGCGAGCTCGCGGCGCAGTACCGTGCCGCGGTGGATGCCGGGACCGCGTCCGACTGAGTCGCATGGCTGCCGCGTCAGGCCTCGCCGGGGCTCCGGGACACCGACGGGGGGCGCACGGGGATGACGGCGACGCTGCCGTCCTCGTCGTGGATGACCCGCAGCGACACGCCGTAGTGCTCGCCGAGCGTCGCGGTGGTCAGCACCTCCCGCGGGGTCCCCTCGGCGACGAGCGATCCGCAGCTGATCAGCGCCAGTCGGTCGGCGTATGCCGCGGCGAGGGTCAGGTCGTGTGTCGCGCTGATGACCGTCAGCGCGCGGGCACACTGTTGCTCGCGGATCAGCTCGAGCACCTGCAGCTGACGGCCGAGGTCGAGCGCCGTCGTCGGTTCGTCCAGCAGCAGGATCGACGGCAGCTGGGCGAGTGCGCGTGCGACGACGACCCGCTGCCGCTCGCCGCCCGACAGGTGCCCCAGGGGCCGATCGGCCAGCCCGAGCAGGTCGAGCTGTTCGAGGACCTCGGCGACCACGAGGCGATCGTTGCGGTCCTCGCGGCCGAAATAGCTGATGTATGGGGTCCGTCCGAGCATCACGTAGTCGGCGACGCGCAGGCCCGTCGGCAGTTGCGAATCCTGCTGGACCAGTGCCAGCTGCTGGGCCCGGCCGCGCCGGCTCATCCGGGAGAGCTCGCCGTCTCCGATCCGGATCGTGCCGGAATGCACAATCAGCGCGGCCAGCGCATGCAGGAGGGTCGTCTTGCCGGCACCGTTGGGGCCGATCAGACACACCCATGCACCGCTCGGGACATCAAGCGACACGTCGCGGACCACGACGCGATCGCCGCGGGCGACGCTCACGCGTTCGAGCAGCACCCGGGTCATCCGTGGACCCGGCTGGTGCGGAGCACCAACGCGAACGCCGGCGCGCCGATCACCGCCGTGACGACGCCGATCGGCAGCTCTGAGGGGCTGACGGCGGTCCGGGCGACCAAGTCGCACAGCACCAGGAACGAGGCGCCCAGAAGCATCGACAGCGGGAGCAGGGTGCGGTGGGTACGGATACCCAGCAGGCGCACCACGTGCGGAATGATCAGCCCGACAAACCCGATCAGCCCGGTGACCGCGACGGCGGCCGCGGTGCCGATCGTCACGGCGCCGATGACCGCAATTCGGACTTGGCCGGTCCGCACGCCAAGTGTTCGCGCGGCGTCATCCCCGAGGCCCATGACGTCCAGTAGCCGACCGTGCAACAGGATCACCACCAGCGCAAGGAGGGCGTAGGGCAACATCGTGATGACCTCGGACCATCCGTCGGTGGCAACCGTGCCGAGGATCCAGTTGTAGACCAGCGCGAGCTGGTCCGTGTGGCGCTGTTGTAGGAACGTCTGCATGGCCGTGAGGAACGCCGCGACCGCGACCCCGCCGAGCACGAGCGTGGTCGAACTGCGCCCCGCGCCGACGGACCGCCCGACAACGTACGCGAGGCCGACCGCAATGATCGCTCCTACAAACGCGAACATCGGCAGGGCGTGGACGCCGACAACGGTGATGTCGATCGCGAACACGATCGCGATCGTCGCGCCCAGGCCCGCCCCGGCGGCGACGCCCAGCAGGTACGGGTCCGCTAGGGGATTGCGGAAGATCCCCTGGTATGCGGCGCCGCACAAGGCAAGCATCCCGCCGACGAGCGCGCCAAGCACGACCCGCGGCAAGCGCAGCTGCCAGACGATCGCCGCATCGATGCTGCTCAGTGGCGAGTGCATGTGCACGAACGGAATGCGGCTGATCAGGTCGCCGACGATGTCTTGCGGCGGGATGTCGACCGCGCCGACAAACAAGCCCGCGAGCATGCTGAGCGCCAGGACAATCACACCGGCCCCGAGCCAGAGCGCGTCGCGCCCCCGCGCCCGCGGCAGCACCGCGGGCGCGGGGAGAACGACATCAGGCAGGGGCGTGGTCGTCACAGACGCGTCAGTGATGTGCGCGACGGTACGAGAACGCCGCGTTCGAGATCTGGCGCATCAGGACGATGACCCGCGGGCCCCAGCGCGATGCGGCGTCGTCGTTGAGGCCGTAGATCGCGTGGTTCATGACGGCCCGGATGTGCGACCAGCCGGGGCGCGTCGCCACGGCGTGCGCGGTAACCCTGCCGTCATTCGGCTGGTTGTCGGACAGGAAGATCAGCTGAGGGCTCGACTTGATGATGTATTCCTGGCTGAGCTGCGGGAACCCCGATGAGTCGTTGGTGATGTTGTGCATCCCCAACAGGCCGAACAGCTGACCGATAAACGACTTCGACGAGGCCGCGAAGTCGAACGGAGGCGCGCTGATCTCGTCGTAGTAGGTCAGGCCGCTCGACTTCGCGTATGCGCTGTGCCGGATGGCCGTGATCTGGTGCTGCATCGTCGCGACGACGCGCCGCGCGCCGGATTTGTGGCAGGTCACCGCACCGAGGGTAGCGAGCTGCTGATACGCGG
>JADGPF010000090.1 GCA_017882585.1 Thermoleophilia bacterium | reverse complement strand
GCGGCTTCCATGTCGCTTGCCGAGTTACGCAGCAGCGACTCCGCTGCGGCGTCGTTGGCCTTGCCCTGCTGACCGAGGAACGTCGGGATCGCAATCGCGGCCAGGAGACCGATGATGATGACGACCACGAGGAGTTCGATCAGGGTGAAACCCCTTTGCCGCTCAGCGCGGTTGCGGAGTCTATTGATCATCGGGTCTCCTCCAAGAAAACGTTGATGCCCGTGGGGAACCGCTCCGGAGCAGACCGGGCGGACGAATTGGCACTACTTAGATCGACCGTGTCGGCCCGGACTTAATAGCTGCCATAAAAGTTTCTTAACAAGTCGCCCCGCGGCCGCCGCGCGACCGGGCGCGGTAGTCTCGGTACCGATGACCGACCTCGCGCTCGCCTCCCCCATCACCCTGATCACCGACGGCGCCTGCTCCGGCAACGGGACGGCCGACGCCCGTGGCGGCTGGGCGGCCATCCTCGTGGATGCCACCGGCCACGAGCTCGTGCTCACCGGTGGCGAAGCCCCGTCGACGAACAACCGCATGGAGCTCACTGCGGCCCTGGAAGGGCTCGCCGCCGCACCGGTCGGCGCGGACGTCGAGCTGGTCACCGACTCGACCTACCTGGCTAACGCGATCTCGCAAGGGTGGCTCGACGGGTGGCAGCGGCGCGGCTGGCGGACGGCGGCCAAGCAGCCGGTGGCCAACCGTGAGCTGTGGGAGCGCATGATCCGCGAGCTCGCCCGCCATGCCCGCGTGCGCACGACGCTCGTGCGCGGCCACGCCGGGCACGAGGCCAATGAGCGCGCCGATCGTCTGGCCCAGCAGGCCGCCTTCGAGGATTACGGGCCGAGTGCGCCGGTCAGCCCCGCACCCTCTGGGACCCCCGGTGACGATCTCCAGCTCGGATTTTCGTTCGAACGGTGACCATCGCACCGGCACGGGCGCCGAACCCCTGCCACACTGAGATCCATGCAGTCGATCCCACTCGGACGCGTCGCCGGCATCCCGGTCAGCGCCAACTGGAGCCTCGTGCTCCTGTTAGGCCTGTTGGGTTGGCAGCTCGACCAGACGATCTTCCCCTCCGCGGACCCGGGGCTCTCGCCCACTGCGTACCTCGCGATGGGTGCGATCGCTGCCGTCGCGTTCGCGCTGTCGATCCTGTTACACGAGTTTGGACACGCGCTCGTGGCCCGGCGCGAGGGCATGACCATCCACAGCATCACCCTTTGGCTGTTCGGCGGGGTCGCGCGCTTCGAGGGCTTCTTCCCGAGCGGGGCGGCCGAGATCCGCATCGCGCTGGCCGGTCCCGCGGTGTCGCTGATACTCGGGTTTGGCCTGTTCGGCATCGCCCATATCGCCGGGCTCCCGCTCGCGACAGAGACTGTCGTGTGGTGGCTGGCGATGATCAACATCATCCTGGGTGTGTTCAATATGTTGCCGGCGTTGCCCCTGGACGGCGGGCGGACGCTGCGCGGCATCGCCTGGGCCATCACGGGAAGCCTGCGCCGCGCGACCACGATCGCGATGCACGTCTCGCGCATCATCGCGATCCTCGTCATCGCGTCGGGCATCGTCTTGGCGGTCTCGCTGGGTGATGTACTGGGCGGCGTCTGGCTCGCGTTCATCGGCGTGTTCATCCTGCAGGCCGCCACCATCGAGGCCCAAATCAACTCGACGCCGCCCACCGTCGACAACCGCCGCATCCGGGACGTGATGCACCCGTTTACGGCGAGCGTCACACTGACGACCCGCATCGACACGATCGCCGCACCGCTCGCCGCGGCCGCGCCGGGGACTGCCTACCCGGTCATCGCCGATGGCGAGGTGCAGGGACTGCTGCTGCGAGAGGTGGTACTCGCGCTGCCGCCGGAGCGCCAGCACACCGCGTCCGCGGCCGATCTCATGATCCGCCGTCCTGAGCTCACGGTCATCACCCCGGACGAACCGCTCGGCGCCGCGCAGCGCGCCATCGCCCACGACCGCTGGGGGCGCGCGCTCGTGGTCGACGACGGCATCCTCGTCGGGATCGTCGGGCTCACCGATCTTGGCGGGCGACCAGTGGCGGTCTGACGCTCGGCCGTGCTAGCGCACGCCCGGCCCCGGGTCGCGGCGGACGACATACGCGGCAGCCAAAGCAAACGCGTTGGGACGACGGGCCGCCAGCCCGCCCGCCGGTCCACCGTCGGCAGCGAGGATGACCGGTTGGTCGGTGACCAGACCCTGGCCGCGCACAAGTGACTCGAAGTCGAGAATGCTGCACGGGTGGATGTTCGCCGTCTCGAACCACCGCTTGGAGGCCAGGCGCGGCACCGGCATGCGACCCCGCGTCAGCAGCCGCAGGCGCAGCCCGATGTGCCCGTAATTGACGAACGACACGATGCCGGTGTCGGCGACCCGCATCATTTCCCGCAGCACGAGGGCCGGACGTCGGGTCGCCTGAAGGGTGTGGGACAGCACCACGACGTCGAACGATCCGTCGGTGAAGTCCGGCAAACCCTCGTCGATATCGGCGGCGACAACCGGAATCCCGCGCGCCACGCAGGCGTGGAATGCCTCCGAGGACACCTCAACGCCCTGACCCTGGCACCCGCGGCGGCGGATGAGTTCCTCCAGCAGTGCGCCGTCGCCGCAGCCCAGGTCAAGGACCCGCGAGCCAGCGGGCACCATGTCGGCGATCACGCCCAGATCGAGCCGCATCAGATCCCCGCCGCGTCGGTGAAGCCGGGCTCCGCCCCCGCGCGTCGCAAGAAGTTGGCCACCGTGCGGTGGTACTCGGGGATCACCAGCAGAAACGAATCGTGCCCGTGCGGCGAGGTGATCTCGCGGAACGTGACCGGAACCCGATGGGCGGCCAGGACCTGGACGATCTCACGCGAATGCGCCGTATCGAAGCGCCAGTCCGAATCGAAGCTCACCACCAGAAACGGGGTCCGCAGCGCCTCCAGCTTGGGTCCGGCGGCGACCATGTCGCCGAACGGATCAAAGTAATCCATGGCGCGGGTCAGATACAGGTAGCTGTTGGCGTCGAAGCGGCGCAAGAACACCTCGCCCTGGTGGTGCAGGTAACTCTCAACCTGAAAATCCACGTCGAAGCCGAACCGTGGCGTGGTGCCGTTCTGCAGGCGGCGCCCGAACTTCTCGCGCATGCCCTCTTCGGACAGGTAGGTGATGTGGGCCATCATCCGCGCGACGCCAAGGCCAGCGTCCGGCCGAACGCCGATGCGCTGGTAGTCGCCGCCGTGGAAGTTCGGATCCCGCATGATCGCCTCACGGGCGACCGCCGAGAACGCGATGTTCTGGGCCGAGAGTCGGCTGGTCGCACACACCAACACCGCGGCGCCGAGCTCATCGGGAAATTCCATCGCCCAGTGAAGCACCTGCATGCCGCCGAGCGAACCGCCGATCGCCGCCCGCAACCGGGTCACGCCCAGATGGCGCATCAGCGCCCGGTGCACCTCGACGAGGTCTCCAACGGTGAACAGCGGGAAGCGCAGACCGTAGGGCTCACCGGTCTCGGGGTTGATCGACGAGGGGCCGGTCGTCCCCATACACCCGCCGAGCAAGTTTGCGCACACGACGAACAGCCGACGCGTATCGACGGGCTTACCGGGGCCGATGAAATTGTCCCACCACCCCGCCCGCAACGGATCGCCGTGATACCCGGCGGCATGAGCGTCGCCGGTCAGCGCGTGGCAGATGATCACCGCGTTGGAGCCGTTGGCATCGAGCTCCCCGTAGGTCTCATAGGCCACCTCGACCGGCGCCAAGCGGTGGCCACTTTCGAGTTCTAACGGGTGTACGTCGTCGAACAGCGTGACGTGCTGCGTTGTGACGGGGCCGACGGAGCCCCCGACGTCGGTGTGCAAGGCATCAGGCACGTGCGACACATCCTGTCCGTTTCGCGCCGGAACCGTGCGTGACGCCAATGGTGTCACGCACGGCCGCGCACACGAAGCGGCGCACGTTCGGCAGTCCGGGCTGTGGGTTAGGCGGTCGCCGCAGCCAGGGCCTGATCGACGTCCGCCACGATGTCATCGATGTGCTCGATGCCGACCGACAGCCGCACCATGTCGGCGGTCACTCCGGCTGCCTCGAGCTCACGTTCGTTGAGCTGCGAGTGCGTGGTCGACGCCGGGTGGATGGCCAGCGACTTCGCGTCGCCGATGTTGGCCAGGTGGGAGATGAGCTTCAGGTTGTTGATGAAGTTCCGGCCCGCATCCGATCCGCCCTGGATCCCGAACGTGAGAATGGCGCCGTACCCGCCGTTGAGAATGCGCTGTGCGACCGCGTGATCGGGTGCGCTCGCCAGGCCGGGGTACGAAACCCACGTCACCTTGGGATGCGCAGACAGATGCTCGGCCACGGCCAGGGCGTTGCTCGAGTGGCGCTCGATCCGCAGCGGCAGCGTCTCGATGCCTTGGAGGATCAGGAACGCGTTGAACGGCGACAGCGCAGCCCCCAGGTTGCGCAGCAGCACGGTCCGGACGCGGCCGATGTACGCCGCCGGTCCGAGGGCATCCGACCAGACCACGCCGTGGTACGAGGGGTCGGGCTTGGTCAGTCCGGGAAACCGATCAGCGTGCGCCGGCCAGTCAAACTTGCCGGAATCGACGATGATGCCGCCGATCGAGGTCCCATGCCCGCCGATGAACTTGGTCAGCGAATGGACGGAGATGTCGACGCCGTGATCGAACACGCGGCACAGCACCGGCGTGGCGACGGTGTTGTCCACGATGAACGGCAGGCCCTTGGCGTGCGCCGCCTCCGACCAGGCGTCGAGGTCGACCACGTTGACACGCGGGTTGGCGATCGACTCGGCGAACACCGCGCGGGTCTTGTCGTCGGTCAGGCGCTCGACCGCGCCGGGATCGTCCGGGTTGGCGAAGCGCACCTCGATGCCGAACTGGGGCAACGTGTGGGCGAACAGATTGTATGTGCCGCCGTATAGGGTTGACAGGGCGATGATGTTGTCGCCGGCCCGAGACACGTTGAGCACCGAGTAGGTCACCGCGGCCTGCCCCGAGGCCATCACGTTGGCGGCCAGGCCACCCTCGAGTTGTGCGATGCGCTGCTCGAGCACATCCCACGTGGGGTTCATGATCCGGGTGTAGATGTTTCCCGGGGTGCGGAGCGCAAACAGGTCCGCGGCGTGGTCGGTGTCGTTGAAGACGTATGACGTCGTCTGGTAGATCGGCACGGCGCGTGCGTTGGTCGCCGGGTCCGGTGCCTGCCCGCCGTGCAGGGCAATTGTTTCAGGGTGCTGAGCGCTCAATTCGTTCCTCGTCGGTTGGGCGGCCTGTGCCTGCGGCGCGCGCTTGCCGAAGAGCCGGGAAAGTCCGCGGGCGATTCGCCCGGCCGGATTTCCGGGATCTTCCTGTGCAGTAGACGTCAATTCTATTCGATCCTCAATTGGCGTTGCGGTCCGGGGCCCGCGGCCATATATCTATAAATCCCACAAGCTTTGTGGGAAATGCTACGGACCAGACCTGAAGGTGTCAACGCCGCGCCGGTCGGGTGCACCAGGTATCGTTGCCGGCATGGAAACCGGATTGAGTTTCACCGACCTTCAGCCCGACTCGACCGAGCGATTCGTCGCACTGCGGCGTGCGCTCGGCGTGACCACCTTCGGGCTCAACCAGATCGTCCTGCAGCCGGGCGAGCGCGGACGCATTCACGCACATGAGCGACAGGAGGAGGTGTTCATCGTCCTGGAGGGCACGCTGACGCTGCTCGTCGACGGCGCGCCGACCGACGTTCCCGCCGGCCGGGCGGTCCGCGTGGCCCCGGAAATCCGTCGCCAGATGGCAAACCTTGGACCCGGACGCACCGTACTGATTGCCCTCGGCGGCGCGGTCCCCCACGACGGACGCGACGGGATCGCGTTCGCCGATTGGGATGACACTGCCGGCAGCCCGCCGCAGGAGATCCCGCTACCGGAGAACATCCCGGCCGAACACCTGCGGGCCGCCAGCTAGCTGGACTGCCGGCGGGAGCCCGTGCGGCGCCCGGGGCCGATCATGGCGCGGGCGGTGCGCCCGCGCCGCCCCCGCTCGCTGCCTGGGGCACCAGGTCGCTCGCGGGCGGCGTGGCCGCGGCGGACGGCGCCGGCGGGTGCGCCGGAACGACGATCCGTTCGAGCACGGCAGGGCGCGGTGCCGGATCGTGGGCGAGTGCCCGGGTGATCACGGACCCGAATCCCAGCTGTTTGAGCGTTCGCCGTGCGGCCGCCGCCCGGGCCTGCGTATCGCAGCGGATCGCCACCACCAGGTAGCGGCGATGCCTCGCGCTGACCCGAACAACGATCTGCTCGCCGGGTGCCAGGTGCGCGACGCGGGCCGCAAGGCGGCGCGCTGCACCCAGGTTGGACGTGTTGCTCAGGACCACCAAGTAGCTGCCCCGGACCACGTGCCGCACCGTCGGGACGGGGCCCGTCGACGGCGTGCCCGGCGATCCGGAGACCGCCGGCTCGGTCGGCGCAGGGAGGTTACTCTGGCCGATCCAGAACCATGTGCTGGGCAGTCCGAGCTCAGCCTGAATGTCGTTGCCGGTCACGACGGCGCTCACACCGGACGCGAATGTCACGCGTGCCGAGATCACCCGCGGCGACACGCCGCGCTTGAGCACCGAGATTTTCGTGACCGTGCCGCCCGTGCCCAGCAGGCTGCCGAGCCGCGCGCCGGTAAAGCGCGGCGGGTTCGCCCACAGGTGCGTGGGCGAGATCGTGTCGAAGGGATCAGGAACGCCGGTCAGATACGGCGCGGGCGATCCGCCCCAGACGTTCTGCACGCTCTCGGTGTATCCGCCGTCGCTGGCGGCGAAGTACGCCTGGACGACGGAGCCGTGATAGGCGACCACCTCGCCGGCGCTGTCCGCGACCGCGGCCGTGGCCGCCGGCGCTTCGGCTCGCACGCCGCCGTAGGCCTGGCTGCGGGTGTCTGCGTACAGGTCGTACGGTGCGGATGGGTTGCGGGCGCGCACGGCGTAGCTGCGCGCCGCGATCGCCTGCGCCTGGAGCGCCGCCGGCGCCCAGCTCGAGGGCATCTCGGACGGGACCACGCCACGCAGGTACAGCTCCAACCCGACGAGGTTGACGGCCCGGATCGTTCCCCCCGAGGCCGCTACCGCGAGGCTGCCGCGGTATGGACGGCCGTTGAACGCGACCAGCCCCGCACCCGTCGGCAGGATCTGGACGCCATTGGCGGCGCGGTCGACGACGGCGCCGCCCGAGCCACTCACCACAACGCCCCCGGCGCCCGGGCGCACGATGTAGTCGACACCCGGGGTGAGTGCCTTACGCACGCCCGTCGCGACGTCCAGCAGCTGCCCGCTGCCCTGCACACCTACGCCGAACTGCACGGCATAGTCGGCGAGGTCCACGCGGACGTTCCCGCTGGTGATGTGCGCGATCGTGGTACCCCGGTAGAACCAAGCGAGGATCCGTGGCGCGCTCCATCCCGCCCGGGCGGCCCCTTCTGCCCCGTACTGGGACATACCGATCCCGTGGCCGTCGCCCCGTCCGAAAAAGGTGAACGTCACGCTTTGTGCGGCGGCCGGACTGACGGCGACGCTCGCCGCACACACAAACGCCGCGCAGCCAGCAATCAGGCGACGACATCCGCGGGCCGCGGCGTGAGGTCGTTGGGCGTCTGCCATCGATATCCGTCCTTTTGTGCGGCGAGCGGTCGCGCTGCGCGCGGCCGGCACGCACCGTCGGTGGCGCCCAGAGCTGCGCGCGGCTTCGCGCGCCGCGAAGCCGTCGACCTATATTTCGGCGCGATCCGGACCCGACTTAAGAATTTCGCCCGCGTGCTGAGCGCGTGGCTCAGGTGCGGACCGGCGGCTCCCGCGGTGGTGGCGGCGCCTCGGCGAGGGCGTCGATCAGGCCGTCCGGGTCGGCCGCGCGCACGAACGCGCCGCGCCGCGCCGCATCCAGGAACCCGGTCGCGATGCAGTGCTCGAGCACGTCGATGAACGGCTGCCAGAATCCGCTGACGTCGAGCAGACCGCACGGGATCTGATGCAGCCCGAGCTGGGCCCAGGTCATCGCCTCGATGAGTTCATCGAGCGTTCCGATCCCGCCCGGCAGCGCGATTACGCCGTCGGCGAGATCCAGCATCGTCGCCTTGCGATCATGCATGGATCGGCTTATCCGCAGCTGGGTCAGACCCTGGTGGATCGTCTCGCGCCCATCCATGAAGGCCGGGATCACGCCGATGACCTCACCCCCTGCCTCCAGGACCGCATCGGAGATCGCGCCCATCAGGCCGAGGGCACCGCCCCCGTAGACCAGCCCGATGCCACGTCGGGCAAGGACCCGGCCCATGACCTCGGCCGCGTCACGATACGCAGGATCGCTTCCGTCCCGGGCCCCGCAGTAGACCGCGATGCGCCTGAGTTCAGTCATGGCGCGAACCCTAGTGCGTGCACGTGCGGCCGGTCGTCCGGGCCGACGCCGACCCGCGCTAGCCTCCCGGTGATGTCTGCTCCCGCGTTTGCCCAGTCCCCGGTCGATCCGGTGCGCGTCACGTGCGTCTGCCTGGGCAACATCTGCCGCTCGCCGATGGCGGCCGCCATCCTGCGCGAGCGGGCCGCCGCCGCGGGCACTCCGATGACCGTCACCAGCGCCGGGACCGGCACGTGGCATACCGGCAACCCGGCGCACCCGGCGACCGTCGCCGAGCTTGCCGCACGTGGGATCACCATCGCCCATGCGGCCCGAACCTTTCGGGCGGCCGACTTCGCCGAGCTCGACCTCGTCCTGGCGATGGACCACGCCAACGCGGCCCACTTGGAGGCGTTGGCCCCCACGCCGGATGCGCGCGCAACGATCCACCTGATTCGCGACTTCGATCCCGCCGGACCGCGCGGGCGCGAGGTTCCCGACCCCTACTACGGCGGACCCGCCGACTACCGCACCGTGTTCGACATGCTCGATGCCGCCTGCCGTGGACTGGTCGAGCGGCTCGCCACGGAGGGCCCGCCACCGTGGGCCCGGCCCGCCGAGATCCATCGATGAGCGACGACGCGATCGACGACGATCCCGACACCGAGGCCTGGAGCGTCAACCCGCATCTCTTAGACGACGAGGTTGCGACGGCGATGACCGGCTTTTTCATGCTGGTGCGCGTGGAGACCGGCGACGGCGCATTCGCACGGCTCGGCATTGAGGCCATTGTCCGCTCGCTGCGCGACAGCGTCGGGCCGGATGCGCCGATCCTCGGGATGATGGGTATCCCGACCCTGATCGAGGACGGCCTGGCGCGGGCCGCGCTCGCCGACGCGTCCCCGTCGGCCAGGGAGGCACTCGGGGACCTGGAGCGGCTCATCGTGCGGACCGGACCGGCCGCCGCGGCAGCGGCGGCGGCGCGCATCCGCGAGGCGATTCGGGCCGCCAACACGCGTCTGGCGGACGGTCGCGCAGCGGGTCCGCCGGGTGCGGCAGGGCATCCCGGCACCGCCGATCGGCCATAATGCGCGCTATCGGCCCCCGGTGACGATTGGACGCCCTGTGACGCCGTTGCAGTTCACACTGGTCCGCCACGGCCAGACGTCCTACAACGCCGCCGGCCGGCTCAACGGAGATCCCGCCGTTCCGGTGCATCTCGACGAGGTGGGGCGCGTGCAATGTGCCGAGCGGGCCGTCGCGCTCCGCGCGCACCCATTCGACACGGCCGTGCACACGCCGTTCGTACGCACCCAGGAGTCCCTGGATATCCTCTTGGCCGGGCGCGCCGTCCCACGCGTGTGCATCGCCGAGTTCGGCGACGTTCGACTGGGCGTATTCGAGGGGCGTCCTGTGCGGGACTATCGGCGTTGGCGTGAGGGTCGCTCCGCTGCTGACCCGCCGACCGGCGGCGAGAGCCGTATCGACGCGCTGATGCGCTACGTGGAAGGCACTGAGCGTCTACTTGAGCTTGAGGGTCGTGCGGTCGTGGCCGTACTGCATGACGTGCCGATCCGATTCATCGCGAACGCCGCCCTTGGCGACGACCCGATCGACGGCCCGATCAGCCACGTTGCGAACATGCAGGTCATCGAGCTCGATGCGCCTGCCCTTGCCGACGCGATCGCCGTGATGCGCGCACGGATCGCGCCCGCATCCACGAACGTCTAGACCGCGCCCGATGGCGGGGTTCCGTTTTCGGCGAGGTGTCGCCCGAACCACTCCAGTGTCCGCGCCCAGGCCGCCCGGGCGGACGGCTCGTGGTAGGCCTGGGGCCGTTCATCGCAGTGAAACGCGTGTCCGGCCTCCGGGTAGCGGACGATCTCGGTCGGAACAGGCGCCATCGCCAGCGCCTGGCGCAAGTGCTCGACCTGGTCCATCGGAATGCTCTGATCGGCATCACCGTAGTGCCCGAGCCACGGGACCCTGACCGACGGAGCGAGCTCGAGCAGCGGGTACAGGCCCATTCGGCCCTGGGTGATCCCGCCTCCATAGAACCCGACGCCGGCGCCCACGTCGCATCGCGTGGCAGCGAACAAGCTCACCGAGCCGCCCATGCAAAACCCGACGACACCGATCCGCGCTGCGGCGATGCCGGTGTCCGCCACCAGCGCCACCGTCGCATCGAGGTCCTCGGCCAGGCCGTCCGCGGTGAGCGCGCCCATCTGCGGGCGCGCGGCGGCAATGTCGCCGTAGTCCACGAGCGGGTCACCGGTACGGTGAAACAGATGTGGGGCGGCCGCGAGGTATCCCTCGGCGGCGAGACGATCCACGATCGCCTCGATGTGATGGTTCACACCGAACGCCTCCTGGATCACCACCACGCCCGCACCGCGTGGGCGGTCCGGCTCGGCGACGTACACCCCCATGGGACCGTCGGTGGTCATCAACGTCCGCGTCGCCATCGTTCCCCCCGCAAATCGCGTGTCCGGATCCGGTCCGCAAAGTATGGCGGGCGCGCATCCGGCGGCGCCCGGGCGCTACGGGACGGCGATCCTCGCGCGGGCCGTCAGCCGTCCGAGTCGCGCCGTCACCCGTACGGTCCCGGCCCTCAAGCCGCGGACGCGCAGCGTGGAGTGGTGCGCCGCCACACCGATGGCCCCGCGCGGCGCTACGGACCAGCCCACGGCCGCCGCGAACACGTTGCCGAAGCGATCCGTTGCCCGCGCCTGCAGCACGACCGTCCCGTGGATCGGAAGCGTCAGCGATGACGGGGCAATACTCAGATGCACCGGTGCAGCCGCCATGACGGTCTCCAACCGGACGATCGTCAGGCCACCTTGGGTGGCCACGATACGGGTCGTACCCGCGACGGTCTCACGCAGATAGAAGACCGGGCTGAAGATCCCGCCGGGGGCGATCGTCTCGGCCAGGCTCCGGACCCACGGTCCGTTCGCGCTGGCCGACACGAGTCCGTTCGCGGACGCGGGTTGGAGTGTCCAGACCGATCCCGCCGGTCCGGCCGGTGTCCAGATGCGGACGCGCTGGGGTCCGGACGCGACGCCGGCGGTCAGCCGGGCAGAGCCCGTGACGGTCCCCGGGGTACCGCCCGCGGGTACGACGACGGCGTAGTTACGGTGGGCGATCAGCGACCCCAGCGTCGCGGTGACGGTGATCGGCTCGACCGCCATCCCGCGCAGGGTGACCGACGGCGTTGGTCCGGACGCGAGCGTGGCCGCGATGCCCGGCGAGACCGACCATGTCGGCGCGACCGCGTGCCGGGCGCGGTTACCGAAGCGATCGTAGCCGGTCGCCGTCAGGGTGCGCGCGGCGCCGACGGGAAGTGTCAGCTGACTCGGCGCGATGGCGATGCCCGCCACCGGACCCGGGGTCACAGTTGCGAAGTTCGCGATGCGACCGAGCGCTCCCATCGCCGTGATCGTCGGCGTGCCGACCCGCGTGTCGGAGTATGCGAAGCCCGCGCTCTTGGTGGCGCCCGCCGGGATGCTGAGCGCCAGGGTCGCGGCGGGCACGGCCTGCCCCGGGCCGGTAAACCGACCCCCGGATGAGCTCGAGCTCACGGTCAACGCCACGCCGCCGGTCGGGGCCGGATGCGACAGGGTCACGCCCAGGCCCGTCGCCGTGACACCTGCGGCCGGATCCAGGCGACCGGTGATGTAGCCAACGCATGGCGCGTCGGCGTCGAGCTGGGGCGAGGACGGCCAGTATTGGACCATCGACACCGTATCCCCGACGAACCCCGGGTACGCGCAGTAGCTCAAGCCGCCGGTTAAGGTCCCCGCTCCGGTGGCGAGCCACCGCTCTGTGCCGGGCAAAAAGCGCGAGCCCGACGTGAAGATCGTGTGTGCGTCGTAGCGATTGGAGTAGATCCCGACGCTGGCGGCGTGGACCGCCTTCAGGTACCCGAGAGACCCATTGATCGACGCGGTGTTGAGCGCCGTCGAGCGCAGCCAGGCGTTTGCGGACTCGACGTCCAGCCACCACCGCAGCGGCGTGACGGGCAGACTGGGCGATCCCGGATTCGCAGTCGCCAGCGCCCGCAGCGACGCACCGACCCGAGCATAGGCGTCCCGGGCCGCGTTCCAGCCGTAGTCGAACGCGCACGCGGTGGTCAGCGTCGTGCCGCGGGGGCGCGTCAGCACACAGCGCTTTGGGGACCTCTGGGCGGTCGTCGGCCAACGCGTCGGCAGCTGGACGGGCCGCCCCCGGACCACGCGCACGTGCGGTCCGGGGTCGTCCGCGTTGACGTACACCTGTGCAGCCGGTCCGGCCCATTTCAGCTCGGCGGTCAGGCACGGGTTCGAGCTGAACGGGTGCCCGTCGTTGACCCCGACCACCGCCACCGACGGACCTGCGGGCAACGCCTGGGCACCGGTGCCGTTGCACTGTGGAAACGACACGTCATAGCCGACGCCCGGGGTGCCGGCGAGTGCGAGCACCGGGAGGGCGATCGCCACCACCGCCAACGACGCGACAATCGGCGCCACCCGGCCTGCATGTCCGAGCCGGCTCACCACACGCCGCATATAGTCAGTACGTCCTCGTGTCACCCGCCGCACGCTAGAGCACCGTGTCGGTCGGTTCGAGTGCCGCGACGCAGCCGTACCGCACCTCAAACACCGCAGATCTCAACTGGGAGCCGGAACATGCCGATGAGGCGAGCGTGAAGGACTTCACAAAAACGTTACGCACTTAGCGAGCTCGTGCGGTTTACTTCGGCACCGATGCGTCGGAAATTCGTTTTGATAGCCGCCTCTGCCGCCCTGTGCGGCATGAGCGGAGCGGCCACGCTCGCCGCCAGCGCCGCCACCACACCCACCGGGGGGGTGAGCGGTGGGGCCAACGCTGCCCTGACCTGCGTGCGCCCAACCGATGCCCAGGCAATCGACGCAATCCTGACCGCCGCCGGCAGCCCGCTGGCAGGCCAAGGCAGCACCTTCGTGGACGCCGGGGTCCAGGCCGGCATCGACCCTCGGTTCCTGGTGGCGATCGCCGCGCAGGAGACGATGCTCGAGACCTACGGGCCGGCCCAGCCGATCCACAACCCGTTCGGCCTTGGTCCGGGGCTCGCGTTCGCCTCCGACGGCGCCGCAATCACGGCGGCGGCACAGAACCTCGGCGGCAACTACGTCGCCGACGGGTTGACGACGATTTCGGCCATCTCCGCCAAATGGGCGCCTCCGCGTGCGACCAATGATCCGGGCGGTCTGAACCTCAATTGGCCGTCGGATGTCAGCCGCTACTACCAACTGCTCGGTGGCGACCCGACCCAGCCGGTGACGCTGACCTCCCAGACCGCCGCCTGCGGGACCACCACGACAACCGCGGCGGCCGCACCGATGATCGAGATCAAACCCCTGGGCGCGGTCACCGGCACGATGATCCAGGGCCCGGCCCAGCCCGGCGGCACCCACGACCCCCAATTCAATCTCGCTGGCGGCTCGTACAACTGGCAGAGCATCTGGGCCGTCGATCTTGAGGTCCCGATCGGCACGCCGGTGTACGCCTCGTTCTCGGGCACCGTCGTCACCGTGCACTCCGGCGAATCCGGCCGGTTCGCCGGAATCAGCGTCGGTCTTGACTCGGGCCGCGGCCTCGCCGCCTACTACGCCCATCTCAGCCAGGTCGATGTCACCCCTGGCCAGAGCGTCGTCGCCGGCCAGATACTCGGTGCAACCGGCGAGGCCAACGGCGTCGACCACCTGCATTTCGCGCTTGGACGCAGCTACTCGGACGGGAGCCCGTCGAACGGCCTGAACCCGCTGCCGTTCCTGGCCGCGGCGTCGACGACGGTCCAGGCGGCCGAGCTCAAGCTGGCCGGCGCGGCGCCCCTGGCCACCGGCTCAGGCACCCCGGTCGTCACGGTCTGGGGCGGCAACGCTCCTGAGCCCCTCGGGCCCGGCCCATCCGGTGGCAACACCCCCGGCACCGGTACCCCGGCCACGATCTCCCCCTTCGCGTTCCCGATCGCGCTGCCCGCCGGCGGCCAGGTCCGCTATGTGGCGCCGGCCTGCACCGCCGGCGCGTCCTGCCAGGTCGAGCTCGCCACGGCGGCCGGCGCAGACGTCGTGGCGTCGACTGCGGGTACGCTCGAGGCCGCCACCCCGGCCCAGCGCGCCGACGGCATCGCCTTCTGGATCGACAGGCCGACGGCCGGACGTATCGGCTATGGCCCGCTGACCGCCTACGCGCCGGGGGTCGCACCCGGGGCTACCGTCCGCCTCGGGCAGCCGCTTGGCACATCGGCGGGGTCCGTCGCCTTCGCCTGGGACAGCGGCGGAATCGCGATCAACCCGTGGCCGCTACTGACCGCGGTGCGCCCCTCCGACTAGGAAACCGCGGCCCCGGACGCGCCGGCGTCGATGTGGGCCTGATGCGCGGCGCGCATTTGCGCCTCGGCCGTCTCGGTGTCGTAGGCCGCGAGCCCGGGCATGAGCAGCGCGATCACGCCAACCGACACCAGACAGGCCAGGCCGCCCGACACCACCGAGAACTTGGGCGTGGTCACCGCCGCGACCGATCCAGATTCGACGTCGCCAAGTCGCGGCCCGCTCGCGACGACCAGGCTAAAGACCGCCGACACCCGCCCGCGCATCGCGTCGGGGGTCAGGGTCTGCGTGATGGTGGACCGGCAGACGGCGCTGACGCTGTCGGCGGCCCCCGCCAGCGCGAACAGCACCGCCGCCGGCCAGAGCGCGGTCATGAACCCCGCCGCCGCGATCGCCAACCCCCAGACTGCGACGGCGGCGAGCACGATCCGCCCAAGACGACGTGCGTTGGCCATCCAGCCCGTCGTCAGGGCCGCCACCGTCGCACCGGCCGCGACGGCGGAATTCAAGATGCCGGCTCCGAAGGCGCCGGTGTGGAACACCTCGATTGACAGAATCGGAAACAGCGCGCGCGGCATGCCGAACGTCATCGCCAGCAGGTCGATCACGAAGCTGGCCATTAGGCCCTGCAGACGTGACACGAACCGCAGGCCGCTGCGAATCGACTTGGCGGTGGACGAGCGTGCCTGCTCGGGAGGCGGTTGCGGCGACAGTGCCCAGGCGGCCACGACCATGCCGAGCACGCTCACGGCATCGATGAAGTACGGGGCCGCCAGGCCCAAGTAGTCGATGACCACACCCGCGATGGCCGGACCGACGACCATCGTGACCTGCATCAGACCGAAGCTCATCGACAGGGCCGCCTTCAGGTGCTCAGGGGCGACGGTATTGGGCACGATCGCCGAGCGGGCCACACGCTCGACAGCGGCCGCACCGGCGATCAGCGCAGCGAGCACGAACAACTCACCCACCCGCGGTGTGGTCAGCCAGGTCACCGTCCCGAGTGTCGCCGACAGCATGGTGAGCGCGATCTGACATACCAACAGCAAACGACGCCGGTCGATCCGGTCCGCAAGCGCCCCGGCATAGAGCGAGGCGAGGACCAGCGGACCGAGCTCCACCAGCCCAAGCAGACCCGTCAGGAACGTCGAGTGGGTCTGGACGTAGATCTGGTACGGAAGGGCCACCAGCGTCATCTGGGTCCCGATGCCGGTGATCAGCGCGCCGAGCATCAGCAGCCGGAAGTCTCGCGACGCCCGCACGGGGCGCATATCGGTCGCGAGGTTGCGCAGCAGCCTGGCCAGCACGCAGGCGATCCTTCCCAAGACGCATCGCGCCCCCAACGGGGCGCGTCACCAAGCGCAGGATCCTACCGCCCGATCCGCGCGCGCAGCCCGCCGCTCACGCCGCCGCCCCGATGCACCCCCGGCCCGGAGGGCCTATCGCCCCGGCGGCTCCGTGCGCCCGCGGCCGGGGTCGTGTGCGGCGGCGATCTTCTGCGCCCACGGTTCGGGCAGCACCGGCCAACGCCGCATCAGATCGGCGTGGCGGATATGGCGCGTGTTCTCCGGGCGCGCCTGCATCCGCGTCAGCGAGGGGTCGGCCGGTGGGAGCGAGCTGGTCACGACAACGCCATCCTAGGACGACGCGGCCTCCGGGTCGACCCCCGTCAGCTCAGCGTCAGACCGATCCGATACCCCGTGATGTGCCGGGTGCCCGGCTTGCCCGACTGGCGGGACACGTGCAGGACGTGCCCTCGGGCGACCACCCGCGGACGGTGCACGGTGCCGAGCGCGCAAAATGCGTGTGCCACCGCCAGGCGGGCCTTCACGATGGTCAGGTGGGTGAGTTTGGGGACGGTGCACGGCGGGGCCACCGGGAACAGCGCCAGGCCGGCGTCGTCGACCGGGACCACCCGCGCAGCCGCGGCTATCCGGCTGCGGTAGCCGGAGACAAACTGCCAGTAGATGCCCGAAGCGATCGCCTTAACCCGCGTCCCGTTCACCGGGCGCGCGCGCAGCCGAGAGGCGGGGTTCGCTGGATGCAGGACATCCCAGCTGTCGATCGTCACCGAGGGTTGCAGACCGCCGAACACGGTCCAGGAGCTGATCGGAAACGGCGCGTCGCCGACGATGCGATAGGCGCGCGCGGTCTGGGCAACGGTCACGAAGGTGCCGTCGGTCGGGTACGGGCGCAGGTGCGCCGCGGTGTTGGTGAGGTTCGCCAGATCCCATTGGTCGACACCGACGACGGTACGTGCCGATCCGAGGGCGCCGACATTGCTGACATACAGCGGCGCGCCGCCCGCGATCTCATAGACCTTGCCGGTGCTCATGCTCTGGATGAGGGTGCCGTTCGAGGGCACCGACCGGAGTGCGCGCCACTGGAGCGTGGTCAGCGTGAGACTCGGCTGCGCGCCGCCCACCGCCGCCCAGCTCGAGACATACAGTGGCGCCCCGCCCGCCATTCGGTAGGCCTTACCCTGGTAGCTGACGAAGCTGCCGTCGGGTGGCGGGAACCCGGCAGTGCCCGCCGTCGCCCCATCGACGAAGTCGCTGTCGATATCGAGTGTCGTCCCGCCGTAGCGCTCGGTGTGGCCGCCTTGATACTGGTGCACCCGCTGGTGGTTGCTCCAGTCGCTGGCCGGCACGTAGGGGTCGGTCGTCGACTGAAGCCCGTTCCAGTCGCCGATCCAGATCTCATCGGGCTCCACCGTGCTCGTGCCGACCGCATTCACCAGATCGGTGATCCCCGAGGAGGCGCTGCTGTAGACCCCGGAGGTGTAGCCGTCAGCGTGCAACTGGCTCGTCCACCCCGACAGGTAGGCCATCACCGCGGCGGTGCCCGCGCCCCCGCGGTTGTACTGCTCCATGTCGTCGTAGATGGGGTTACCCGGCGGGATGCCGAGCGCCAGCGCCTTCGAGGCGGCATCGTTGGCCGCGGCGGTGCCCTGGGCCTTGGCCTGGCTCGCCGAGATGGTGGCGCAGCCCCCGCCGCACGACCCGGACCCCTGCAGCCCGACGTAGGTCGGGATCATGCGCCAGCCGGCCCCGGTGACCGCCTGGATCCAGCTCGGGGTCAAGTTCGGCTGGGCGCACGCGCTATTGGCGCCGCCCAAATACACGCCGATTGTCCGATACGGCGAGGCTGCCCATGCCGCCATCGCGGCCAGCGAGGGCGCCGTGCACGTGTCAAAGCCGAGCGTGGTCGATGGTGCGAGGGTCGTGTTGCGTGGCGCTGCCCGCAGGGCCCCGGTGATGAGTGCCGCGGACGGTGCCGAAACCGACGGCGTCGCGGTCACACGGCGCCCGAGTGCCCGGACGATCACCGGTTCGTGCGCCGACCACGTCGCAACGACGATCACGCCGACCGACGGCACCGCAAATGCCGTACCGGATGCCGGCGCGAGCGCGTGCGCCCGTCGGGTCGCCGCCGGCCCGCGAGGCGCGGGCTCGATGAGGAGCGCCTCGGTGTGGCCGATGGCCGCCCCGGGGCATACCTCGCGCGTGCCGGGGGTGCCCAGGTAAAGCGCGTGGCGATCGAACCGCACGCACGCGGTCGGATGCACGGCCAGATCGATGACCGGCCACGCGGCCGGAATCGTGACGCGATACCCGTGATACCGGATCGCCTTGAGCCCCGGTGCCGCCGACGCGACCCCGGCACCGACCACGAGCGCCATCAGCGCGGCGGCAAGCAGGGCGATGCGCATGCGGACTGTGTTCATGCCGGCAGGCGTGTCGCGTCTCCCATCAGGAGGTCGGTGCCATCGGAGTCGGCGCCGGGTTCCCGGTCGCGATTGTTGCACCGTGTGTCTCGGCGGCGGGCAATGCCGGGTATCGGCGCGCCCGGCCGGCCAGCCCGCGTACGTCGCCGCAGCTGTGTGCGTGCCCGGCCCACACGCCGCTACTTGACAAGGTTATAGACGTCGAACATCGGCAGGTACATCGCGATGACGACAAGCCCCACGATGGCGCCGACCACGAGCATCATGACCGGCTCGATGATCGAGGTGAGCGCCTTGAGCATCGTCTCGACCTCGTCGTCGTAGAAGTCGGCGAGCTTGTGCAGCATCTCATCCAGGTTGCCGGTCTCCTCGCCCACCGCAAGCATCTGCGTGACGATCTTCGGAAACACGCCCGAGCGCTCGAGCGGCACGGCCAGCGATTCGCCGTCCTTGACGCGCTCGGCGACCTCGGCCAACGGGTCCGCGATGACGCGGTTGCCGGTGGTCTTGGCGGTGATCTCCAGCGCCTGCAGGATCGGCACGCCGGCCGATGTCAGGGTCGCCAGGGTACGTGCGAAGCGGGCGATGGCCACCTTGCGCACGATCTCCCCGATCCGCATCGGGAAGTTGAGCTTGATGCGGTCCCAGACGAGTTGGCCACGGTCGGTGCGCTTGGCGGCCCGAAACCCCCAAGCCAGTGCGATCGGCACGATCACGAAGATGTACCACTCGCTGCGGAACGCGTTCGAGACGGCCATCAGCACCTTGGTCAGTGCGGGCAGCTGGCCGTGCAGGTTCTTGAAGATCCCGGCGAACACCGGGACGATCAGCGTCACCATCGCCACGAGGACCGCCAGCGCGAAGCAGCCGATCAGGGTCGGATAGACCATCGCCGAGCGCACAGTGCGCTTGAGGTGGTCGTCCTTCTCGAGCTGATTGGCCAGACGTTCGAGCACTTCCTCAAGGTTTCCGCCGGCCTCACCCGCGGCGACCATTGAGACGAACAGGTCGCTGAAGACCGCCGGGTGCTTGGACATCGCCTGCGAGAGCGCAAAGCCGGTCTCGACGTCCTGACGCACCGCGACGATCGTGCGCGCGAGCTTCGGCGATTCGGTCTGCTCCTCCAGGACGTAGAGCGCGCGCAACAGCGACAGGCCCGAGGACACCATCGTCGCCATCTGCCGGGCCATCACGGTCAGGTCACGGGAGCCGACCGGCGTGTAGAGATCGCGGATGTCCTGCAGCGTGTAGGCCATTCGCTTGCGCGAAATCTCGACCACGGTGAATCCCCGGCCGCGCAGCTGTGCGGCAACCTGGGCCGACGACTCCCCCTGCACCTCGCCGCGGGTTGGCGCCCCATTGGGGTCGATGCCTTTGAAGGTATAGGTCGCGCTGCTCATCCCGGCATCACACCGAGGCCCGTGCCGGACGCCCGTTGCCCATCCCCGCGAGGGATTCGCTTTCCATCAGGCGCTGTAGCTCGGTCGGCGTGCTCGAGCGTTCGAGTGCCAGGTCGCGGCGGATCAGTCCGGCGCGTACGAGCTCGGCGAGTGCCGCGTTCATGGACTGCATCCCGTACTGCGCACCCGTCTGCATGATCGAGTAGATCTGGTGGGTCTTGCCTTCCCGGATGAGGTTGCGGACCGCCGCGGTCGCGACGAGGATCTCGCAGGCAACGACCCGCCCGCCTTCGGTCGAGGTCAGCAGCTGCTGGCACACCACCCCTTGCAGGGAGTTGGCGAGCATGACCCGCACCTGTTCCTGCTGCTCGGACGGGAACACGTCGATCACGCGGTCGATGGTCTGCGGGGCATCGGAGGTGTGGAGCGTGCCAAGCACCAGGTGGCCGGTTTCGGCAGCCGTCAGGGCGATCTGAATCGTCTCCAGGTCCCGCATCTCACCGACGAGAATGACGTCCGGGTCCTGGCGGAGGGCGCTGCGCAGCGCGTTTGCAAACGACTGCGTGTCACCCCCGAGCTCGCGCTGATTGATCAGCGAGCGCTTGTGGGTGTGCAGGAACTCGATCGGGTCCTCGATGGTCATGATGTGGACCGAGCGGGTCTCGTTGATCAGGTCGATCAGCCCGGCCAGGGTGGTCGACTTGCCGGAGCCGGTCGCGCCGGTCACCAGGACCAGGCCGCGGGGAGTCGTCGACCACTCACCCACCGTTCCGGGAACCTTCAGTTCCTGCAGCGAGCGGATCGTCGTCGGCACGACCCGTAGCGCCGCGCCGAGGACACCGCGCTGGTGGTAGGCATTGACACGAAAGCGCGCAAGGCCCGGGGCGTGGTAGGAGAAGTCCAGCTCGAGGTCCGTCTCCAGGCGCCGACGCTGGTCCTGGGTGAGGATCCCATAGAGCAATTCGCGGGTGTCCTGTGGCGAGAGGACGTCGCGGCCGATCGCCTTGAGGTCGCCGCTGCAGCGCATCACCGGCGGGGCCCCGACCGCCAAGTGCAGGTCGCTGGCATTGCTGGCGACCACTGTCGTGATCATTTCGGTGAAATCGATCATCGCTTGGCCTCGGATCGCAGGTGACGCACGCGGGCGCACGCGCCGTGGGCACTGGCGGCCGGCACTAGCCGACCGCCCGCGCGAGTTCTTCGAGACTGGTGTCGCCGCGCAGCACCTTCACCAGCCCGTCCTCCCGGAGGGTGCGCATACCTTCGCGCTTGGCTTGGTGAGCGATGGCGTCGGCCGACGCCCCGGTGACGATCAGCTCGGCGATCGCCTCGCTGACGACCAACAGCTCGTAGACGCCGAGCCGGCCCTTGTAGCCGGACCCGCCGCAGCGGGCACAGCCGATCGGCCGGTAGACCTCGACCGTCTCGCCCAGCCCCGTCGGCAGGCCTGCGGCATCCACCAGGTCCGTCAATACCGACGTCGGGATCTGGTGTGCCTCACGACAGTGCGGGCAAAGTCGCCGCGCCAACCGCTGGGCCAGAATGCCGGCGACCGCACTGGCCGACAGGAAACCCTCGACCCCCATCTCGGTCAGTCGCGACAGCGCCCCGGCGGAGTCGTTGGTGTGCAGGGTGGCCAGCACGAGGTGGCCCGTCAGGGCGGACTCGATGGCGATCTTGGCGGTTTCGGGATCGCGGACCTCGCCGATCATGATCACGTCCGGGTCGCAGCGCAGGATCGAGCGCAGCCCGGCGGCAAACGTCAGCCCGGCCTTCGGATTGACCTGGACCTGGTTGATGCCCGGCAGGCGATATTCGACCGGGTCCTCGACGGTAATGATGTTCTGCTCGGACGAGTTCAACTGGTTGAGCGTCCCGTAGAGCGTCGTCGACTTGCCGGACCCCGTCGGGCCCGTCACCAGCAAGGCGCCATGCGGGCGCCGGTAGATGGACTCGAACTGCTCGAGCACTTCCGCGGTGAACCCGAGATCGCGCAGGTCCATGACCAGGTTGGTGCGGTCGAGGATCCGGATGACGATCTTCTCGCCGTAGACCGTCGGCAGGGTCGCCACGCGCAAGTCGAGGTTGCGGCCGGTGACGGAGAGGCCGACGCGGCCGTCCTGCGGGGCGCGCCGCTCAGCGATATCGAGGTCCGCCATGATCTTGATGCGGCTCGCGATCCCATGGCTGAACCGCGACGGGACCGTGGTGACGTTGCGCAGGACCCCGTCTACGCGGAACCGGACGACCATCTCCGCGGCCTGTGGCTCGAAGTGGACGTCGGAGGCGCCCTCGTCGACACCCCGGGCGAGGATCGAGTTGACCAGCCGCACGACCGGGGCGTCGTCGTTGGACGCGTCGCCGTCATCGACCATGTAATCGGTGACGCGCACGTCGGCGAAGTCGGCGCCCTCATCGGCGCCGACCAGCACACTGTCCAGGCGCCGGGACTCGCCGAGCAGGTGAGTGATCTCATCGGCCGCGGCGAGCAGCGGCCGGATCTCGCGTCCGGTGATGATGCGGAGGTCGTCGAGAGCCAGCACGTTCGACGGGTCGGCCATCGCCACGACCAGGCGACCATCGGGATCGAGCCGCACCGGGACGGCCTGGTAGCGGCGTACGGTGCGCGCGTCGATCAGCTGGGCGACGCTGCCGTCGACCGGGGTACCTGGCTCAAACAGGCCCACCCCGGCGCGGACCGCGCTCGCATGGGCCAACTGTGTACGCGTGATCACCCCGCGCTCGACCAGTAGCTCCCCCAGCCGACCACCCTGCGGCGGTCCCTCGGGGAACGCCAGGCGCAGTTGCTCGACGGTGATGTACTCCAGCCCGAGCAGCACCTGGGTCAGCGACTGGACACGCGGCGGACTCGGCGGGACGATCGGGGCGGCCGTGCGCGCTGCGGTGCCTCCGATCACCCCGGGATCGAGGCGCTGCATGCCCGACCGTGGCAGCCGCACGTCGTCGACACGGCGGCGATCGGCAGCGTTGCGGGGGTTGGGCCGCGGCGTGCCTCCCGAACCCGGACCGTCCTGCAGATGCGTGGGGATGTCAGGGGGAGTGGTCACCCCTTGTCTGATCGGCCAAATCGGCCGCGGACATTACCCTTGCGGAAGCATCAGGGCGGCCCGCATGACCCCGATCGGCGGCTCCTGTCCGGTCCACTGGGCGAACGCCGCGGCGCCCTGGTGCAAGAGCATGCCCAGACCGTCTACACAACGCGCGCCGCGGGCCTCGGCGGCGCCGAGCCAGGCGGTCCCGCCCGGACGGTAGACCACGTCCACGACGACCCGATCCGGCCCGAGGGCGTCGATCGGCAGCACGCCCGGCACGCCGTCGTCGTGGAGGCCCAAGCTCGTGCAGTTGACGACCAGCGCGCTCTGGGCGGCGGCCTCCTCGAGGGCCGGGCGCGAGAACTCAATCGGATCGCCGAGCGCCGCGGCATTGGCACGGGTGCGGTTGGCGACGCGGACCCGCGCACCACGCTGGCGCAGTGCGAACACGACGGCGCGGGCCGCGCCGCCGGCCCCGATCACCAGCGCGCTCGCCCCGTCGAGCTCGAGCGGCGCGGCCTCGTCGAGCGCCCGGAGAAAGCCCGCGGCGTCGGTGTTCTCGGCCCGCCATCCGCCGGCGCCGTCCGGCACCAGCGTGTTCGCGGCGCCGATCGCCGCCACGGCGTCCGAAACCGCGCTGCAGTCGTCAAGAACGGCCTGCTTATGGGGGATCGTGACGTTCAGACCCGCCACACCCGCGGCCGCAAGCCCCCGGATCGCCTCGCTGACCCGCTCCGGGGAGACGGGAAAGGCGACATAGGCCCAGTCGAGCCCAAGCGCGCCGAAGGCCGCGTTGTGCATCGCTGGCGAGAGCGAGTGCGCAACCGGCCAGCCGATGATGCCCGTCACCCGCGTCGCGCCCGAGACCACTTCAGCCCCCCGCGGCGAGATTTGCCTGCGAGGCGGTGACGTCCGCGTTGAACTGGGCGAGCGTCGTGGCGAAGTAGTGCCGGCCGCTGCCGTCGTTGCGCGCAACGTAGTACAGGTACGGCACGCGTGCCGGATGGGCGGCCGCCTGAATGCTGGCGAGCCCCGGACTGCAGATCGGCCCGGGCGGCAGGCCAACGTACTTGCGGGTGTTGTAGGGCGAGTCGATCCGCAGGTCGGCTTCGGTGAGGTTCGTCTTCCAGTACCCGATCGCGTACTGGACGGTCGCGTCGATACCGAGCATCATGTGCATGTGCAGCCGGTTGTAGATCACACCGGCCACGATGCGTCGCTCGGAGGGCACCGAGACCTCGCGTTCGATCATCGAGGCGATGGTCAGGACGTCGTACGGGGTCAGGTTCTTGGAGGCCGCATACGCGTAGTTCACCGCGGCCGTGTAGTCGCGGTAGGCGGAGACCTGCGCATCGACGAACTGCGCCACGGTCGTGCCCGGCACGACCGGGTAGGTCGCCGGGAACAGAAAGCCCTCGAGCGACCGCGGCGTCGTGGTCCCGGCGAGCACCTGCCCCTCGCCCCCGATCGCCGTCTGGGCCAGATACTGGCTGGCCGACAAATGCGTCTTGGCAGCCAGAATCGTCGCCATTTGCTCCCGGCGCAGCCCTTCGGGGAAGGTGACGTTGACGGGTGTTGGCGGAGGTGGCGGTGGTGTGGGGGTCCGCGCCCGACGTACCCCCCATGCGATGCCGCCCACCGCGACGATCACGACCAGCGCGAGCCACCAGACCCGCGAGCGGCGTCGTCGGCGGGGCGGGCGCTGGCGGCCGGTGGTCATGCCCGGACGCCGGGTCCCATGCGACCCAACACCGACTCGAGCAGCACGCATGCCGCGGCACTGTCGAGGTCCGGGCCGTCGCGACGGTTGCCCGCCTCGGCCAGGCGCCGCGACGCCTCCCGCGTCGACAGCCGCTCGTCGACCAACTCGACCGCAATCCCAAAGCGCCCACGCACCCGATCGGCGAATCCGGCCGCGGCGCGGGCCTGCGCCCCGCGTTCGCCGGACAGCAACAGCGGATCGCCGACGATGATCCGCTCAGGCCGCTCGCGGTCCACGATCGCCGCGAGCGCCCGCATCCCGGTGGGGGTGTCGACGCGCGCGATCGCCGGCAGCGGCCGCACCAGCGTACCGGTGGGGTCCGTTACCGCGACCCCGGTCCGGGCACGCCCATGATCGAGCGCGAGCAGCTTCACGCGCCCGGATCGCCCAAGAGTGCGCGGGCGGCGGCAAGTGCGTCCGGCAAGCGGGCCGGATCCTTGCCCCCGGCGCGGGCCATGGTCTCGCGCCCTCCCCCGCCGCCCCCGACCAGCGGCGCGATCTCCTTGAGGATCGCGGCGGCCGACCGACCGGCGGACACCGCGACGGGGCCCAGATTGGCGACCAGCATCACGCGGCCGTCGGCGCGCGCACCCAACACGACCGCAGCCGCGTCGCCGAGCACGCGCTTGACCTGGTCCGAGATCTCGAGCAGCTCATCCGCGTCGCCGGCCTCAACCTCGGCGACGACGGCACGCACGTCGCCGGAGGCGACCGACCCGGCGGCGATCACCGCCGGGTCGATCCGGCCCTGCTTGGCGCGCTTGAGCTCGCGCTCCAGCTCGGCGACACGCGCGTCACGGACGGCCAGTTCGCGTTCGAGCTCCTTGGCGCGGTGGGCGTGCCAGTCAACGAGCTCGGCGCCGGTGATCGCCTCGATGCGACGGGCGCCGGAGCCGACGCTCGTCTCGGTGACGATCTTGAACGGCCCGATCTCGCTGGTGCGTGCGACATGGGTTCCGCCACACAGCTCCTTG
>JADGPF010000013.1 GCA_017882585.1 Thermoleophilia bacterium | reverse complement strand
TCAGGGTAGCATGGCCCCTGTGACCGTCCTGAATCTCAGTACACGCCCGCGTCGGATTGATCCGATCGCCGCCACGTGGGGGGGGCTGGTGGGCGGGATCGGGCTCGTTGTCGCCGGGCCACGCGAGTTGGCCGTGCGCATCATGATCGTCGGGGTCGTCGGGGTGATCGCCGGGTTCCTGACCGGCGTGCGTGCGATCCGGCACCGCTTCGCGAATGCGGCTGCCGCGTGGCTGGTCGCGAACGTCTTCTATGTCGCCTTTGTGATCGCCGCGACCGTCGTGCACTGGGTCACCGGCCACCGGCATGCACCGGCCTTCCTGCCCGGCGGACTACCGCGATGGGCGTTGGTCACGCTCATCAGTCTTGCCGCGACGCTCATCGGCGGCGGAATCGCCAACTCACTGCTGCGCCCCGCCAGTCGGCGCTCGAACTACTCCTGAGCGGGGAAGTTCTTGTGGTACTCCGACGCGGTCGGGCCGGACTGGCCGAGGTACTTGCCGCGATATGGCTGGTCGACCGGAGTCGTCAGCGTCAGGAACGAGATCTGGCCGATCGGCATGCCCGGGTAGATCGTGATCGGCAGGCGCGCGACGTTTGACAGTTCGAGCGTGATCTGACCGTCCCAACCGGGATCGATGTACCCGGCCGTCGAGTGGATGAGCAGGCCGAGGCGCCCCAGACTCGACTTGCCTTCCAACCGCGCCACAAGGTCGTCGGGGATGGCGATGCGCTCGAGCGTCGACCCGAGGACGAACTCCCCTGGATGCAAGATGAACGGCTCGTCACCGCTCATCGCGACGACGTCGGTCAGATCGTCCAGCGGTTGGCGCACATCGATGAACGGCTGCCGGTTGTTGTGGAATACCCGGAACTCCGACGAGACCCGCACGTCCACCGACGACGGCTGCACCAGCGACGGGTCGTACGGATCGATCACCAGGCGGCCCGAGGCAAGGGACTCGCGGATCGTGCGGTCGGAGAGAACCATGCGGGCTTGAGCGTACCCACCCGAACATCCCATCCGCTACCCTCCGGTGCGTGGACTTTGAACGTGGGTTCCGCATTGACGCCGTCCTTGACGCCCCGCTGGCGGCGTCCGTGCGCGAGGCGCACGACACCGGGCGTGTCCCCGATGTTGTCGTCGGCGAAACGCTCATCGGCAGCGGGCCGATCGACCGGTTGGGCCTCGTCGACGTCACGATCCGCGAGCTCGAGCAGCTGATCCACGCGCGGCGCCTGCCCCGCTGGGTCATCGCCAAGAACCCGCTGTCCGGCGGATACGTCGAGACAAAGGCGCTCATGCGCAGCAAAGGCCTGACCACCGTGTGCGAAGAGGCCGCATGTCCGAACATCGGGCGCTGCTGGTCGCGCCTGACGGCGACGTTCATGATCGCCGGCAGCAACTGCACCCGCGGCTGTCGATTCTGCAACATCGCCACGGCGCGGCCGCTCGGTCCGCCGGACCCGGACGAGCCGGCCCACGTGGCCGAAGCTGCGGCGGAGATGAACCTGCGCTTCGTGGTGGTCACCGCCGTGGCCCGCGACGACCTTCCCGACGGCGGCGCAGCGCATTTCGCCGCGACGATACGCGCGTTACGCGAGCGGAATCCCGAGATCAAGGTCGAGGTCCTGATCCCGGACCTGCGCGGATCCCGCGACGCGCTGGACATCATCATCGATGCGGCGCCGGACGTCCTGAATCACAACACCGAGACGGTTCCGCGCCTGTACGCGCGCGTACGCCCAGGCGCCCGCTACGAGCGCACCCTCGAACTCCTCGCGCGCTCGGTGTCATCGGGCCTGCGAACCAAGACGGGCCTGATGGTTGGCCTGGGTGAGCGCCTGCCGGAGATCACGACCGTCTTCTCGGACCTGGTCTCGGTCGGGTGCGAGTTGGTGACCGTTGGCCAGTACCTGCGGCCGACCCCGGCCCATCTGCCGGTCGAGCGGTTCTACGCACCCGCCGAGTATCCCGCCCTCGCCGAACGCGGTCGGGAGTTGGGCCTCGCCCACGTCGAAGCCGGCCCGCTGGTGCGGTCGTCGTTCGAGGCCGATCGCGTCGCCGAATACGGGGCCGTCGCCGTCTAACCGGAACGCGCCCGCCAGATGGGCGCAGCAGCATCGAGTCCGTGACCGACGCAGGGTACCGCCGGTCGGTGCGCCACACGCCGGTCGGGGCCCTTAAGTCGTGCGACCCGGCGCCGATACCTGGAGTGTCGGTCGCGAACGCCGCAGCCGACGGTCGCCGGCGGATGCACGGCAGGACAAGGACACGCGTGATGAGCGATTACCGCACCAAGAAGATCGCCCTGCCGAGCGGGCAGATGATCGAAATCATCTACCTGATCGACCCCGATGCACCGGCCGACCCGATACCGCAGACCCCGGTCGGCGCCGCCCATGACACGGACCTGGCGCTGCACTATTGCCCGGCGTGTACAAGCGACCTCGTCTATCCGGTGGCCTGGCAGGAGACGGGCGAGGGACTGTGGACCGTCGAGCGCCGCTGCCCAAACTGCGAATGGCACGACGTCGGCATGTTCGAACAGGCCGATATCGAGCCGTTTGACGATGCCATCGAGGTCGGCACCGAGATCCTGCTGACTGAGCTGCGCACCTGGACCTACTCGAACATGAACGACGACGTCGAGCTGCTGATCCAGGCCCTCGACCGTGATCTGATTCAGCCGATTGATTTCTAAGCGCACCAGCTGCGACGTCGTCGGGTCCAGCAATCGGCGGGCGGGCGCCCGATGCGCGGGCTGCAATAGAGTGGGGCGGTATGTGGGAACTGAACCCGACCGAGGCCTATGACGCCTGGCAAGCCGGTGAGCTGACGATCGTCGACATCCGTGAGGTCGGCGAACACGAGCAAACACGGATCCCCGGCATTCCGCTGATTCCCATGAGCGAGCTCAGTGAACGGATCGATGAGCTCCCCGAGGGAGCCCTGGCCATCCTGTGCCGCTCCGGTGAACGCAGCGCGCGCGTGACCCAGTACCTGACCAGTCTGGGCACCTGCGGCGAGGTCGCCAACCTCGAGGGCGGCATCATCGCCTGGGCCGAGGACGGTCTGCCCATCGAGGGCAGCGAACCCTGCTAGCGGGGAAAGCGCTTGACGACGCGATACGCGGTGTCGCGCTGCACCGCCCTGCGTCCGGTCGCGCCGATAGCCGAGACCATTCGCGGTGTGTCCAGCCGGAAGGCCGTCCCCGCCGCGCGGACGACATTCTCCTCGATCATGGTCGAGCCCATGTCGTCGCAGCCGAACTCCAGGGCGAGTTGTCCGACGCGCAGCCCCTGGGTGACCCAGGATGACTGCAGATGGTCGAAGTTGTCGAGGTACAACCGGCTGACGGCCACCATCATCAGGTAGTCGGCTGCCGTGGTGTGCTGGTGGTCCTCGCCGCGCTTGGAGCCTCCGCCGGACTGGTAGCTCCAGCATACGAACGCCCGAAAGCCCGGCTGCTCGTCCTGCAGCTCGCGCAGGCGGCGCAGGTGCTCGACTCGGTCCTCGAGGGTGTCGACGGTCCCGTACATCATGGTCGCCGACGTCGACATCCCCTGGCGGTGGGCCTCACGCATGACCCCGAGCCATTCCGCGGTCGTGGTCTTGAGGGGCGCGATAATCTCCCGCACGCGGTCCACCAAGATCTCGGCGCCGCCCCCGGGAATCGAATCCAGGCCAGCACGCCGCAACCGCGTGATCGTCTCCTCGAGTGAGAGCTTCGAGTAGTGGCCGATGTGCAGCACCTCTGATGGCGAGAGCGCGTGCAGGTGGATCGGGTAGCGCGCCTTGATCGACCGGAACAGGTCCTCGTAGTAGTCGATGCGTAAGCCGGGGTGGTGTCCGCCCTGGAGCAGCAGCGCGGTCCCGCCCAGCGCGAGGGTCTCCTCGATCTTGCGGAAGATCACGGGCTTCGGCAGGACGTACCCCTCAGGATCGCGGGGATGCCGGTAGAAGGCGCAAAAGTCGCAATCCGTCACGCAGAAGTTCGTGTAGTTGACGTTCCGGTCGATGATGAAGGTGACCTCGTCCGGGCTGGTCACACGCTCCCGGACTGCACGGGCCGCGGCACCAACCCGCACAAGGTCGTTGCCGCGCAACAGCGCAAGGGCGTCCTCGTCGGTCAGGCGCTCCCCGGCCATGGCACGTTCCAAGGCGATCGTCGTGGCGTTGTCGGGTGCGACTGTGGTCATCGTGGCGTGGTCGTCCTTCATCTCGATCTCCGGGAGTCCCGCTATGCGGCGAGCGGCTCCGGAACGTGTCCCAATTGTCCCGCCTCACGGGCGAGACGCAAGAACTCATTGAGCCCGGCGCGTTCGTCGGCACCGAAACCGTATCCCAGACGGCGGAAGTACGCTGCGATGAACTCCGGCGGAAACGGAAACCGTTCAGCGGCCGCACGGACCACCGACTCGGGGTCGCGAAGGTAGTACTCCTGGGCATCGGTGAGCAACTGCCGAAAGTCGCCGAGGATCTCGCGCTGTGCGGGGGCGAGATCCGCGCGGGCCGCCCAGACGGCGAAGACCATCGGCAGACCGGTGCGCGCCCGCCAGAGCTCGCCGAGGTCGAACACATAGTCCGTGAACGGGTTCCGGCCGCCCGAAAGGGCCTCGTCGGCGATCAGCAGCACGGCGTCGTAGTCGCGCAGGGCCTCGCGCGGCGAGGTCGTGAGCGGGCCGAAGAGCGGACCCGGCCCAAGCAGCACCCGCAACAGCGCAACCGATGTCGCGCTGTGCGGTGTGACCGCGACCGAGCGGATGTCCTCAAGCGGCGCTCGCGAGAAGACCAGGATCGAATCGACCGCGCCCGTCGCCGAGATGCAGGCGACCGGGACGAGCTCGAGCTCGGCGGCATGCCGGGCATACGCGATCGACGACATGGCCGAGACGTCCAGGTCGCCGTTGGTCACAGCGCGATTCAGGGTCGTCGGCAGACCGTCCGTGAACACGAACTCCGGGCCACCGACGAGCTCGAGGTGGTGGTACACGGGGTACATGTTCAGCGCCGAGATCCGCCCGACGCGCAGGAACTCGGTCGGCGAAGACACGGTCACCGTGCCACCGCCCGGTACCCGACTGCGCGGGCCAGCCACGCGGCGTCGGTCGCGTCGTCGGCCGGGATCTGCCAATCGGTGGCGCCGAACGCGACCGCGATCTGCGACGCGGCCGGACCGAGATGGACCCAGTCCGGGCGCACGAGCGCGGTCGGCGGCATCAGGTGACGGGCGAGGGCGATGACCACAAGATCCTCAACGCCCCACGAGCCAGGACGGGTGGCATCGCCATCGGCCGGAACGGGCGACACCGCCCGCAATAGGCCGGTCTCATTCGCGAGCTCGGCAAGCGCGATCAGCCGGTCCACGGTCTGCGCGGCCGGAACCCCCGCACCGTACGCGACCACCGCCACACTCGGCGTACCGGCGAGGTGCGCGGCCCGATGGGCCGCGAGCGGCTGCTCGACCTCGCGGTCGACCAACCACTCCGACGGCACCGGGGAGCGCGAGTACGTGACGATCCCGCCTGGCGCGACGCCCGCCAATTCGGCGGCACGGATCGGGTCGGGAATCTCCAGCAGATCGATCAGCACGTCTCGGTTCATGCGTACCGATCCACGACACCGTTGGCGACCAGCAGGAGCGCGGCGCGATCTGCGCCGTCGAGGGGATCCACAAGGACACGACGGGCGTCATGGACGTACGCGCGCGCGCGTTCACGAGCCTGGGCGACGCCGGCATGGCGGGCCAGGCGATCGCACAGCTGTTCGATGGCGTCATCGTCGGCGACCTCACGGATCGCGAGGGCGAGCTTCGGCTCGGACTGGATCGCATAGATCATCGGCAAGGTGACCGTACCGTCACGCAGGTCCGCGCCCCGCCGCTTGCCCGTCGACGCCGGCGAGCCGGTCACATCCAGGATGTCATCGAAGATCTGGAAGGCCATGCCGACGGCCTCGCCGAAGGCGGTCAGTCGCGCCTGGACGTCGGCAGAGCCGCCCCCGAGCATCGCGCCGAGCCGGCACGCGGCGGCGAACAGGGAGGCGGTCTTGCGCCGTACGCGATCGAGGTACGCGCCCTCGGCCAGCAGCACGTCGAATGCGGCGCGCCCCTGGGCGAGTTCCCCCTTGGAGAGGTCGAGGGCCGCAGCCGCCAGGATCTCGACCGCCCCCGGTTGCTCAGCGCCGGCCAGCTCGGCGAACGCCTGGGCGAACAGGTAGTCCCCGACCTGAACTGCCGCGTCGGCCCCGTGGGACGAAGCCACCGTCTCACGGCCGCGGCGCATCGTCGCCCCGTCGAGGAGGTCGTCGTGCACGAGCGTGGCCATGTGCACGAGCTCGACCGCCGCGGCGGCCCGCACCACCGCGTCGCTCGGCACGCGACCGGTGCCCGCGCACGCGAACACCAGCAGCGGGCGAAGCCGCTTGCCGCCTGCCGACAGTGTTGCCGTGCCGGGTACCGCGACCTCGGTGATCCCGTTGGCCACGATCGCGGCCAGGCGCGCCTCGCATGCGCCCAGCGCGTCCTTGAGGCCGGCAGTCACCAGCTGAGCGGTGGGCTGGGCGGTCGCGCTCACACGCCTACTCTTCCATAGTGAAGGGCGATGATGCCCCCCGCAAACAGCTGCCAACGCACATCCCCGAGGCCCGCGCCCGCCATCGCTGCCGCCAGCTCGGGCGGCTCAGGGAAGCGTTTGACCGACTCGGGCAGGTAGCCGTACGCCGCGCCGTCGCGACCGACGAGCGTTCCGAGCAACGGCACGGCACGGTCGAACCACAGCCGGTAGAAACGGCGCAGATGCCGCGGCGTGGTGATCTCGAGGATCACGACCCGTCCGCCCGGCCGTACGACCCGCGCCATCTCGGCGATGCCCGCACTCAGATCGCTGACGTTGCGAATCCCGAAGGCAACCGTCGCACCATCGAACGCATTGTCGGCGAACGGCAGCGCTAGCGCGTCGGCCTCGACGAACTCGACCGCCGCGCCGCGATCAGCGGCCTTCTCGCGTGCGCGCTCGAGCATGTTCTCAGCGAAATCGGCGCCGACCACGTGTCCGCTGACGGTGACCCGTCGCTGCAACGCGAACGCGAGGTCCCCGGTGCCAGTGCAGACGTCGATCGCCATTTCGCCCGCGGCCACGTCCGCGGCCGCCGCGGCGGCCTCGCGCCACTGCCGATCCAGCCCGCCCGTCATCACGCGATTGAGCAGATCGTAGCGCGGGGCGATGCGGTCAAACATCGCCCGTATCTCCTGGGCCGGAAGGCGTCCGGGGATGTCGTCGCTTGTCGCAGATCCCATCACGGGTTCGTCTCCATCGGGTCGGTTGGTTCGCCCATCGCGCCGTCGCCCCATCGCGCCAGGAGTCCATGTGGAACTCCGAGGTGATCGAGCGCCTTGCCGACCATGAAGTCGACGAGCTGGCTGACCTGGGTGGGGTTGTTGTAGAACCCCGGCGCCGCCGGCATCACAATCGCGCCCGCCCGCGTGACCGCCGCCATGTTCTCGATGTGGATGAGCGAGAGCGGCGTCTCGCGGGTCATCAGCACCAGCGTGCGGCGCTCTTTGAGCATCACGTCCGCGCAGCGGTGGATCAGGTTCCGCGCGGTACCGTGGGCGATCGCCGCCAAGGTCGATCCCGAACACGGGCAGATGAGCGCGGCCGGCGCGAGCGACGACCCGGAGGCGAACGGTGCGGTGAGGTCCTCCAGCCCAAGGACGGTGACCATCCCCGGCGCCGCGCCCGACCGCGTCACGAAGTCGCGGATGACCCCATCGGGGTCGCGCGGTGAATCGCGACCGGCCAACAGCAACTCGTGGCTGATGACGTGCGCACCGGCCCGACTCACGCAGAGTCCGACCTCGCAACCGGCGTCGGTCAGCGCGCGCAGGGCGGTCGCGGCGTACGCCGCGCCGCTGGCACCAGTCACTCCGAGGAAGATCCGCGTCACCGCAGCCAATCGTAGCCTCCGCCGCCCCCGCGCGACTGCCGTTCCGCCCCGGATACGTGGAGCGGTGCCGGTGGTCCAAAGACCGCCGCAAGACACGTGAGGCCCGGAGTCGTCCGGGCCTCATCGCTGCGGTCGTGTCCCGGGCCGGACCTACTTATAGGTCGTGCCCAGCCCGTTGAGGAATGTCGCCAGGTTCTGGAGGTCCGTCGCCGACAGGCTTGCGAACGCGGGCATCGAGGAACCGGGTTTGGCGCAGGTCGGACATTCGGTGTGCAGCACGAACCAGTTCGCACCGCTGTAGGTCGGACCGGTCGCGCCGGGCACGGGCACGGGCAACTTGCCGGAGTATGTCGCCGACTTGCCCGCCGTGCCGATGGTGGTGAGGTTCGGACCCACCTGACCGCCGACGCCCTTGACCATATGGCAGCTCGAACAACCCTCGGTGAGGTAGACCGTCTCCCCCGCCGCCGCGGCGGAACCCGGCGTAATGCCGGTGAACGGGATGGTGGTGGCGCCGACGGTCGGTGTCGCGCCGGTCTCACCCTGGTAGGTCAGCCAGGCCATACCCATGAACGCAAGGATCGCCACCGACAGCGCGAACGGGCGCTTGGAGATCCTGCGTTCCGCGCGACGGTCGATGAACGGCGTGGCCAACAGCAGGACCATCAGCACGTTCGGAATAACGAACGTTGCCATGATCACCGGCACGAGCGCGGTCTGATTCTTGAAGATCTTCAGCAGCTGGAACAGGAAGTAGAAGTACCACTCCGGGCGCGGCTCGAAGGTCGAGGTCGCCGAGTAGACCGGCGGCCCGACGCCCACGCGCTGCCAGATCGCCATGCCGATGATGCCCGCGAAGACCAGGACCGCGACGACGTGGTCCTTGTAGATCGCGTACGGGTAGAAGGGCTTGCCTTCCTTTTTCGCCTGCGCGTAGTCGCGCCTGTACGCCTCTTGGTCTGCGCGGTTCACTGGCCGGCCTCCGCCGTCAGAGTTTGCGGCTCGGGATCCACCGTCACCTCATGACGGCCCCGCGGCCCACGTTGGCGCGCAGCGGCGCGGGCAGCGGCCTCTTCGGCGCGCCGGGCGCGCGTCGAGCGCTTGGACCACGGCGGCTCGGAGATGCCCAGCTTGCTCACCAGGAACAGGTGCAGGCCGATGAAGGTCGCGATGCCCCCTGGTATCACCAACATATGGATCGCGTAGAAGCGCGAGAGGGTATCCGAATTGAAGGTCGTGCCGCCGCGCAGGATGTCGGCGATGTACGGGCCGATGATCGGCGCGCTGGCGGTGATGTTCATCGCCACGACGGTCGCCCAGTAGGCCTTCTGGTCCCATACCAGGAGGTACCCGGTCAGGCCCATGAACATGACCATGATCAGCAGGAGCGCGCCCGTCACCCAGGTCAGCTCGCGCGGGTACTTGTATGACCCGAAGATGAACACGCGCGCCATATGCAGGAACACCACGATGATCATCGCGCTGGCGCCCCACTTGTGCATGCCGCGCACCAGCCAACCCCAGGTCACATCATTTGTGATGTGCCGAATGCTCCCGTAGGCGGTCGTCGGATCAGGCTTGTAGTACATCGCCAGGACGATGCCGGTGACGGCCTGCAGGCCGAAGACGGCCATCGCGGCGAACCCGAGGGTTTGGAACCAGCTCGTCTCGCCGGGGATGTTGCGCTTCAGGAACCAGCCGATGCCCGTGGTCGCACCGGTGCGGTGGTCGACGTGGCCGACGACCGCCCCGCCCGCCTTTGTGGCAGATCCTTTTGGCCCGATATCAGTGGTGCTCATCGCGCCTCCTAGGAGAACGGGTAGAGGTTGGACAACGTGCCGGTCACCGGTTCACCCGGATCATGCAGGCTGTAGGGCTGCTGGTTCTGGTTGATCGAGAACGCGCTGCCGATCAGCAGGTGGTCGGTCGGCCCGACCGCCGCCGTCGACCATGAGCCGTGGACGCTGCCGACTCCGCCGACCGGCTGGCCGGTGGTGTTGACGACCTTGACGTTGAAGCGGTCCAGCGGGCGCGGCGGCGGACCGCCAACCACAAGACCCAGCGAATCGTAGGCGCCGCCATGACATGGGCACACGTAGTTGTCGCCACCCCTGAAGTACTCGACCGGGCACCCCAGATGCGCGCAACGGTTCCAGATCGCGATGAGCTGGCCACCCTTGTTGCGCACGAACGCGCGCGCGTCGGACCATTGCGATAGCCCGGAGACGGCGATCGAAGTGGTCTGGCCGTCGGGGAAGTTGCTCATCGGACCGATGTCGACCCAGTGGTCGGGCGGGTTCTTGACCGAGTCGCTCACCGCAAAGCCCACGATCGGCACAAGGATGGCGGCGGTCAGCACCACACCACCCGCGACGGCGACACCACTCAGAAAGCGGGTGCGGGTAATGAAGTCGGGATCGTCATCGTGGGAGTGCTCCTCGACGGGATCGATCGCCCGCGGTCCAGAGTACTGGCCCTTCGGCTGCCCGTTCTGAGCATCGTTCCCCTGGCTATCTGCCACCTGGCTCAACCTCCTCGAGCAATACGCATGACGACCTCGCTCCGGTAAGGGAATTCAACCAGACGGCCGACCCCGGACATGCCGCAACTCACTGGCCAACTGTCCCGTCGGACGGGGCACTTGGACTCAGATCTGATCGCCGCGGACAATCCCATGCTGTCGGTGGTGCGGGGTCGACCACCTGACATCGTTCAGGACGGACCTCGGTCTTCGGATCAACGCGATCATAACGATCACAGCTCCCTTCGTTGACCGATCACCGCCGTATGCGGCCCGTTTGGGGGCATGTGCCCCTCGCAGGACGGGTCACTTCCCGACGGATGGCCCCTCAGGCGTCCGGGAAGGCGATGCCGAGCTCCGACCATCGTGCGTCCACGCGGTCACGGATCTCCGGCGACATCACGATCGCATCCGGCCACGGGCGCACCTGACCCTCGCCCGGCAACTTGCGCGTGGCGTCAAAGCCGATCTTGGACCCGTAGGCGAAATACGGGGCGGCGTGGTCGAGTGCGTCGACCGGACCGTCGACCATCAGGTGGTCGCGGGCGGGATCCACGTTGCTGAACGCCGTGAACGCGACCTTGGAGACGTTGTGGACGTCGACGTCGTGGTCAACGACGATCACGCAACGGGTCAGCGACAGCAGCCCGAGCCCCCAGACCGCATTCATCAGTTTCTTGGCGTGCCCGGGGTAGCGCTTTTTCACCGAGACGATCGCACAGTTGTGAAACACGCCCTCGAGCGGGAGATTCATGTCGTACAGGTCCGGCACCGTCATGTGGATGAGGGGCAGGAACATCCGCTCGGTCGCCTTGCCGAGAAAGAAATCCTCCATCGGCGGCGGCCCGACGATGGTCGTCGCGTAGATCGGATCACGTCGGTGTGACATCGCGGTGACGTGCAACGTCGGATAGCCGTCGACCGGCGTATAGAAGCCCGTATGGTCGCCGAACGGGCCCTCGGGACGGATATCCGTGGCGTCGACATAACCCTCGATCACGAATTCCGCGTTGGCGGGCACCTCGACGTCGACCGTCCGGCACGGCACCATGTCGACGTTGTCGCCGCGCAGGAACCCGGCGAACAGCATCTCGTCGATGTTGGGCGGCAGGGGCGCCGTCGCGCTGTAGGTCACCGCCGGATCCGTCCCGATGGCGATTGCCACCTCGACGCGGCCGTCGGAATCGCGCAGGTGCGCCGCGCCGTCCTTGTGGATCTGCCAGTGCATCATGGCGGTGCGCTCGTCGACGACCTGGACGCGGTACATCCCGCAATTGCGGACCCCAGTGGTGGGATCCTTGCTGAACACCAACGGCAGCGTGATGTATGGACCGCCGTCGTCCGGCCAGCAGGTCAGGATCGGCAGCGTGGTCAGGTCCGGTGCATCCATCCAGACCTCCTGGCACGGCGCCGTCTTGACCATGCGCGGCGAGAACGAGGCCAGCTCGCGCAGCTTGCCGAGCGCCTTGACCTTGGCCACGAGACCCTGTGGCGGCTGCAGGTCCAGCAGTTCTTGGATGCGCACACCAGGTTCCTCGAGCGAGTCCACCTCGAGTGACATGCACATGCGCGCCTCGCTACCGAACTGGTTGATCAGCACCGGAAACTCGCTGCCGATCACGTTCCGAAACAGCAGGGCGGGCCCAAAACGCTTGGAGACGCGGTCGGTGATCTCGGTGATCTCCAGATATGGGTCGACGGGCGCGGTGATCTCCACCAGCTCCCCGGCGTCCCGGAGGCGTTCAATCCAGTCGCGTAGGTCACGGATCATGCAAATACCGCCTCGAGGTCGGGCGGGTTCGCCAGCAGCGCCGCCAAGTCGTTGAATCCCGAGGGGTCCGCCTCGCCGGTCGACCGACGGACCGCCTCGGCAAAGCTCAGACGCACCCGCGGGTCACCGGACCCGGCAATGGCAGCCGTCGTGCCGAGCCACAGACCCGGAAGTTCCGCCGCCCGCCGCGTCGCCACGACGCCCACCGACAACGCCACCAGGCGCGCCAACGCGTCGATGACGAACACGTCATGTGCACGTGCGACCCGCACGAGCCCGGCGGCGTAGCAGTAGTCCCCGGCGAGCACGAGCCCCGAGGACTCCCGAACCACAAGCTCGCGCGGACGCCCGTGGTGGGCGAGGAAGCCCTCAAGGATCAGGTCGATCCCGAGCGCGTGGTCCAACTCGAGCGGCGGGGAGATGAGCGGCGCCAGCAGCGCCTGAGCCGGCGCGGCACCGAGCCCGTCGGCGAGCGCGGGCTCGATGAGCAGATCCGTCCTCATGCCGCGCTCGTCTGCTCGGCCTGCGCAAGCGCGGCGGTCGTGCGCGCGAGATCCTCATCGGAATGGGCGCTGCTCACGAACCAAGCCTCGAACTGCGATGGAGGCGGGTACACACCGCCCGCCAACAGTGCCCGCGCGAATGACCCGTACCGCGCGGTGTCCGACGCGGTTGCCGACGCATAATCGGTCACAGGGGCGGGGGCGAAAAACGGTGTGAGCATCGACCCCACCCGGTTGATGCGTACGGACACGCCCGCATCGTCAAAGGCGGCCTCGAGCGCCGCGCCCCCGGACTCGAGATCCTCGTAGACCTGCGGGGTACAGAGGGCAGCCAGCACCGCGAGTCCCGCCGCCGTCGCCAGCGGGTTCCCGGAGAGCGTCCCCGCCTGATAGCAGGGTCCTTCGGGTGCGAGCTCGGCCATGATCGCCGCCCGCCCGCCGAACGCGCCCACGGGCAGCCCACCGCCGATGATCTTGCCGTAACACACGAGGTCACCGGTCACCCCGTAGAGCTCCTGGGCGCCGCCGCGGGCGATCCGAAAGCCCGTGATGACCTCGTCGAGAATCAGCAGGGCACCGGTGCGGTCGCAGGCGGCACGCAACCCGGCAAGGTACCCGGCCGCGGGCGGCACGACGCCCATGTTGCCGGCGACCGGTTCGATGATGATGGCTGCAGCGCCCGCCAGGGCGACCTCGGCGGCCGCCAGATCGTTGTACGGCACCAGGCGCGTCGCGGCGGTTGCACCGGCTGGCACGCCCGGACTCGTGGGCACGCCCAGTGTCGTCGCCCCGCTGCCCGCCTCGGCGAGCAGGCCGTCGATCGCACCGTGGTAGCCGCCGATGGTCTTGACGATCGGTTCACGTCCGGTGGCGGCACGCGCGAGGCGCAACGCCCCCATCACCGCCTCGCTCCCTGAGGAGGTCATGCGAAGCCGCTCAAGCGAGGGCACCGCGTCGCGGACGGCCTCGGCGAAGCGCACTTCCCGTTCGGTCGGGGCACCGTAGGAGGTTCCGCGCGGCAGCGCCGCCGTCAGCGCCTCGACCACCGCCGGCGGCGTGTGGCCGAGGATCGCAGGGCCCCAGCTGGCCAGGTAGTCCACGTAGGCGTTCCCGTCGACATCCCACACGTAGGCGCCGGCGGCGCGGTCGATGAAGATCGGGTCCCGACCGATCGCACGCATCGCCCGCACCGGGGAGTTGACCCCTCCGACAAGGACATGCCGTGCCCGCTCGAACAGCTCCGCGCTCCGCGCGTCGCGCATGCTCATGCGGCAGCGGGCTCCCATGTCGGGAACGGCCCGCCTGCACGAGCGATGTCCTCCCACTGGCGGCACTCAGGCGCGTAGTAGACCAGCCGGATCTTCTTGAACTCGTACGTTGAATACAGCACTGCCCGCGCGTCGGGGTCGGTGATGCCCGTCTCCTCGGCGATCGCCGCGATGACCTCCTCGCACTGTTCCTTGGAACGCGCGTGGACCATCGTGAAAATGGAATACGGCCAATCGGGATACGTCGGGCGGCGATAGCAGTGGGAGACCGACCGGAACGCGGCCATCTGCGGGCCGATCCGCTCCAGGTCCTCTTCGGCCACGCTCCAGACCGCCATCCCGTTGGCCCCGAACCCGGCGCGTCGATGGTTGAGCACCGCGGCAAAGCGACGCATGTAGAAGCGATCGACGAACGTCTGTGCCCGCTCCAACAGCTCGTCGGGATCGATGCCGGCCTCCTCGGCCCAGATGTCGAACGGGGCCGGTACGGCCGGCAGGTCGCGCTGCAGGATGCAGATAAAGCGCTTGTCGTCGTCGTTTGGGAGCACGCCGTCGCCGCGCACCGGTGCGGCGGTCAGCACCGTCTTCGCGGCCGCGTCCTGGGTCCCGGTCATGTCCAGCTGGACGTTGATCTTGAACAGCTTCAGGGTCGGCAGCGGTCGCATCGACTCCGCTCCGGTCACATCGGCCAGGATGTCGATGGTCGGCTGCAGTCCGAGGCGAGCCCCAGGCTCGACCGCGAGCGTAAACCAGAGGTTGAACGCGTGACTGCGTCGGTAGTTGTGGCTTACCCCCGGATGCCCGCCGACGATCGCGGCCGCCTCGAACAGCCGCTGGTCGGGATACTTCGCCGCGACCAGGCTGCTCTCGTACCCGAGGGCTCGGGTGTCGAAGATCGCCGAGAGTTGACGCACGATCCCCGCCTGGCGCAGCACCTCCACGCGCATGAGCACCTCGTCCTCCGGCATGCCAATGCCGACGCCGATCTGCCGGAAGGGGTCGCGGACCAACGGCAGCCCGGCCTGCAGCGCGTTGAGCAGTGCCCGGTCGGCGTCGTCGGGCTTGTGATGGATCCGCGCGGATGCCGTCGTTGTCACTCGGTCTCCTTCAACCAGGCTGCCGCGTCCTCGGCGTAGTAGGTGATCACCAGATCCGCCCCGGCTCGGGTAATTGCCGTGAGGATCTCGAGCGCCGCGGTACGTTCATCTAACCAACCCCGCTCCGCCGCCGCCTTGATCATCGAGAACTCACCGCTGACGTGGTAGGCAGCGATCGGCAGGGTCGTCGTCGCGCGCACGGCCGAGATCACATCCAGATACGCGACGGCGGGCTTGACCATGACCATGTCGGCGCCTTCGCCAATGTCGAGTCCGACCTCCCGCAGCGCCTCGCGCCCGTTGGCTGGATCCATCTGATATCCGCGCCGGTCGCCGAAGCTCGGAGTCGACCCGGCAGCCTCGCGAAATGGCCCGTAGAACGCCGATGCGTACTTGGCCGCGTAACTCAGGATGGCAACGTCCTCATGCCCGTGTGCGTCGAGGGTGTGCCGAATCGCCCCGACGCGGCCGTCCATCATGTCACTGGGCGCCACGATGTCGGCGCCCGCGTCGGCGTGGCTCAGGGCGGCGCGCGCAATCGCCTCGAGTGACAGATCGTTGTCCACGTGCCCGTCGCGCAGGATGCCGCAATGCCCGTGTGAGGTGTACTCGCACAAACACACATCGGTGATCACGACCATTTCGGGCACGAGCAGCTTGATCGCGGCGATCGCGTCCTGGACCTCGCCGCGCGGATCGCAGCTCGAGCTGCCGAACTCGTCTTTGTGCTCGGTCACGCCGAACAGGAGCACCGCCGGTACGCCGGCCTCGAACGCCCGGGCGGCCCGAATGGCCACGACGTCGGCGGACATCCGGGAGTGGCCCGGCATCGCATCGATGGGTTCCTCACGGCCGGCCCCGGCGATCGCGAACATCGGCAGGATCAGCTGGTCGACCGACAGTCGATGTTCGCGCACCATGCGGCGCACGGTGGCGGTGCGCCGCAGCCGTCGCGGGCGCACGACGGGAAACCCCGCCTGGCTGTCGTGGGACCTCGGCGTCATCGTCATCCCGAGTGTATCCCCAACCGCCCAGAATCGTTCCGCTGGCCGTCCTGGTGTCAAGATCACGATCGATGCCCAACGATCAGCCCCGTCACCGGCCGGCGCGCATGTGAACGACGCGCGTACCCGACCACCCGCTGCACCGACCCCGCAGGAGCTGCTGAACGCCTACGCCTTCGGGGCCTTCCCGATGGACGCCCCTGAGCACGCGGACGAGCGGGTCCCGTATTACGAGGCCGACCCGCGTGCGGTGATCCCCGTCGGCGAGTTCCGGACGCCGCGGTCGGTCGCGCGCGGAATCGCACGCGCCGTCTTTGACATCCGTGTCAACACGGCGTTCGCCGCAGTCTGCCGCGCATGCAGTGCGCGACCGGAAGGCACCTGGCTGAGCCCCCGTCTTGTCGATGCGTACTGCCGGCTACACGCTGCCGGATACGCCCACAGCGTCGAGGCGTGGGAACGGCAGCGACTCGTCGGCGGGCTCTTCGGCGTCGCGCTCGGTGGGCTCTTTACGTCCGAGAGCATGTTCCACACGGCCTCAGACGCCGGCAACGCGGTCCTCGTCGCCACCGCCCGGCGCCTGGCCGAGCAGGGCTACGTGTTGTGGGACATCCAGATGGCGACCGAGCACACGCTGCGGTTCGGCACCGAGCTCATCCCACGCGAGGAGTACCTGGCACGTCTGCACCGGGCGCTGCGTCTCGAACGCAGTTTCGCCGGGACCCAGCGCCCCGCACGCGTCGACAACGTTGCGGGCTGCGACACCTAGGTCGGCGGTGGTTCCAGCGATGCCGCCTCGGGCGCCTCGGTTTGCTGGGGGCCGGGCGCGGCGCGGCGTGCCTCGGCCTGGTCGGCCAGCACCGACGCGGCCTCCTTGGCGATCACGACCAACGGGATGGCCAGCACCACCCCGACGACCCCCGCCAGCTGCGCCCCGATCAACAACCCGAAGATCACCACCAGCGGCTGCACGCCTGCGGCGTCGGCCATCGCCTTTGGCACGACGTGACGGACCGTCTCGTGGATGACGACAAACGAGACCAGCACGCAGATCGCAGCGGTCACCGATGTCAGCAGCGCCAGACCAACGGGCGGAATCGCTCCGAGAATCGGACCCACATACGGGACGAAGTCCATGAGGAACACGAGCGTCATGAACGTGACGGCGAACGTCGCGCCGAGCGGGAAGATGCCGGTCACGCCCAGGAGCCAGAGCACCAAACCGAACGACAGACTGATCAGCAATGACACCAGCACCTGGGCCCGCAGGTAACGCAGCAGCGTGTTCTCGGTGCGGCGCAGGAAGTCGGCCGCCGGATCGCCCCCGACACGGCGCGCCAGACGCAGGATCCGCGGTGCATCCAGGACCATGTAGATCGAGGCCACCAGTGTGATCACGATCGTGACGATCACGCTCAACACGCCGAGGCTGTACGAGAGCAGGTTGGACGTGCCCTGGGTCAGTCGCCGCTCGACGCCGTTGGAGAACGACAGGAGCCCCTTCTTGACGTTGGCGTGAATGCCGTGGTCCTGCAGGAAGGTCTGCAGGTTCTGGATCTGGGTACTGGCTTCGTTGTGGTAGACCGGGATCTGGCCCTGGATCTGTTGGATCTGCGACCGAACCGGGGTCACGACCAGCGCCACCAGGCCGGCCACGACCGCCAGCAGCAGAAGAAACACGATCGCGACGGCAAGCCCACGCGGAACGCGCCAGCGGCGCAGGACCCGCACCGCGGGATTGAGCAGCAGCGCCAGGATCACCGAGAACAGGAAGACGATCAGGACCTGGCCGATCGTCTGGCCGATGATCCAGATCGCGACCACAAGGGACACGACCACGAGAAACATGGCCCAAGGAGGTGTGGGCGGTCGGTTATTCATCGCGTCCCACGGTCCATCGTACGCCAGGAGTTCCCCGGCCGACCACCGCGGTTCGCATGGTCAGCGGCTGAGGTAGTGTCAGGCAGGATGTCCACGCAGCAACACCAGCCGCCGTCGGCGCAGCGGGACTGGCGCAACCACCAGCGGCGCCAGCGTAACCGGCGCGCGCTCATGACGGTCGGGCTGTCGGCGGCGATCGTCGCGATCTTTGTCGTCGTGCTGTTCTGGGCGACGGGCGGCACGTCATCGTCGACCTCGCCCGCGAGCACAACGCCCGGCAGCGCGGTGCCCGTCAACGCCCCGCCGCAGCACCAGTTCCTGGCGCAGGCGCCGCTGGTCTCGATCGCCCTGCCGATCAATGCGAACGCCGTCACCGCGATTGTCTTCCGCTCCATTCCCGACCCGGCGGCGATTGAGCTCATCCCGACCGGCCCGCTGCACCGACACGACGAAGGTGCCAGCGGCAGCGCACTGCCCGATCTCGAGCTCGACGTTGGCGCACCGGCAGGCACGGTGGTGTATTCGCCGGTCGATGGCCAAATCATCGGTGTCTACGACAACATCATCCAAGGACAGGTCCAGGGCTACCGCGTGATCATCGCCCCGCAGGGTGCACCCGGCGTGGCGCTGAGCGTCTCGCATCTGGTCGCACATCCGGGAACCCCGGCGCCCGGGGTCGGCCAGGCGGTCATCTCCGGCGTGACGCCGCTCGGCCAGGTCATCGATCTGAGCGGGATTGAGACCCAGAACATCTCCCAGTTCTCCGGCGACGCCGGCAATCACGTCGCGATCGAGCTCCAGCGGATGGCCAATTCCTCGTGAGCGAGGCGTTCATCGCTCTGATGATCGGGGACGTCGTCGGCGGCGTCGGCATGCGGGCGCTCCTGGTCGTGCTGCCCGAGCTGATCGCCGAACATCGTCCGGACCTTGTCGTCGTCAATGCCGAAAACGCTGCCGATGGAAGCGGCACCTCGCCGCGCCAGGCCCAAGAGCTCTTGGCGGCCGGGGCGGACGTCCTGACCGGCGGCAACCACTCCTTGCGGCGTGCGCCGTACCTGGAGGTGCTGCGGACGAACTCCCGGGTGCTGCGTCCGGCGAACCTGCCTCAGCCCGGCGCACCCGGGAGTGGGCTCGCCATCGTTGAGACCGCCGCCGGCCAGGCGGCGGTGATCAACCTGCAGGGAGCCGTCTTCATGGACGCGGCCGCGAACCCGTTTGCGATCGTCGACGACCTCGTCGCCGCGGCCGCCAGGCATACCCCGCTCATCTTCGTCGACTTCCACGCCGAGGCGACCAGCGAGAAGGTCGCCATGGGGCACTACCTGGACGGCAGGGTGACCGCAATCGTCGGGACGCACACCCACGTGCCCACCGCCGACGAGCACGTCCTTGCCGGCGGATCCGCGTACATCACCGACCTCGGGATGACTGGACCGCACGAATCGGTGATCGGCGTCAATACCGCAACGATCCTCAACCGATTCTTGACCGGCGCGCCGGGGCGCTTCGAGCCTGCCGAGGACGGGGTGCGGGTCCAGGGGGTCCTGATCGCCGCGACGCGCGACGGGTGCGCCACGGCGATCACGCGCATCGATCGGCCGCTGTCGTGAGCGGTGTCGCCCCGGCAGTGCAGGATTCAGGACCATTGGCCGGACGCTCGCCGCGGTCCCGGTCACCGCGCCGCGACTCGAGGGAGAGACCCGATTGCGCGTAATGTCGCTGGTCGGAAACCGGCCGCAGTTCGTCAAGGCCGCGCCCTTGTCGCGGGCGCTGCGCGCCCGTGGCACCGAGATCCTGGTCCACAGCGGCCAGCATTACGATCCGGAGCTGGCGGATCTGTTCTTCGACGAGCTGGCGATCCCGACACCGGATCATGCGCTCGGCGTGGGCAAGGGAACACCGCTCGGACAGCTGGCGGCGATGCTGACGGGCCTGGAGGGCCTCGTCGCCGCGGAACGGCCGGATGTGCTGCTCGTGTACGGCGACACCACCACCACGCTCGCGGGCGCCATCTGCGCCGCCAAGTCCGGCGTCCCACTGGCGCACGTCGAGGCCGGACTGCGCGCGTTCGACCGCACGATGCCCGAAGAACAGAACCGGGTCACGACCGATCACCTGTCCGAGCTGCTGTTCTGCCCGACACCCGTGGCGGTCGCCAACCTCCAGCGCGAGGCCATCACCACCGGAGTTCACATGGTCGGCGACGTGATGCTCGACGCCGCACTGCTGTTCGCGGACGCGGCCGCACACCGGCCCGGTCCCGAGGCCTACGGCTTGTCACCGCGCGAGTACATCCTGATGACGGTGCACCGCGCCGCAGCCACGGACACGCGCGAAGCGCTCGCATCGCTGGTGCAGGTGCTCGGCGCGCTCCCCGGACCGGTGCTGTTCCCGGTGCATCCGCGGACCCGCACCAAGTTGGCGGACGCCGGGCTCTGGGACGCCGCGGCGGCATTGCCCGGCGTCCAATTGGTCGCGCCGGTGGGCTACCTCGAGTTCACGCGCCTATTGACCCAGGCAAGGGCCGTGGTCACCGACTCGGGCGGCGTGCAGAAGGAGGCGTGCCTACACCGCATCCCGTGCGTGACGCTGCGCGATACGACCGAATGGACCGAGACCGTTACGCATGGCTTCAACACGCTCACCGGGCTCGACCCCTCACGCGTGGCCTCGGCGCTTGCGCATGCCGCAATCCCGGAGTCCGCCCCGGACCTGTACGGCGACGGGCATGCCTCGGCCCGAATCGCCGAGATCCTCGAGCGCTTCGTCGCCGCCCGCTAGTCGGTAAATCCGGGGAACCCCAGCCGGACGACCTCGGCGTCGCTGCGCGGGCGCTCGTAGATCGCCTCCGGGCTGAAGGGCGCCATCATCGCATGCGCGGGCACGAGCACGTACAGACGCGTGTCGTTGTGCTCGCGCTCGAGCGCCGACCACTTGTGGGATTCGCGGACGTCGATGGCGCCGAACGGGATGAACAGGCCGGCCACCAGGCCGGCCATCTCCCCAGCCCCGTGGCTGAAGTGGTCGAAGATCATCAGGATGATCACCCCGAACAGCACGACCCCCGACAGCCGGGTACGCCGTTCCCGGGCCGCCGCGATGGTCTCGTAGACCGCGCTCCGCGGTGGTGCCTGGAACTCGTCGGCGACGCGCAGGCGCCTCCGGCTGATCAGCCATGCCGCGATCACTGCCGGGATGCCGATGCCGATGGCCGCCAGGCCGAAGCGCAGCACGTCGACGCCTTCGCCGAGCAGCCACGCGAGCATCCACCAGCCGACGGTCGCGGCGCCGATCCCAAGGGCCGCGATCCCGCGCATCCGCACCTCGTCGCGGACCCGCACGAGGCGCGGCAGACCGGCGAGTACGGTGTCGGCCACGGGTGGCGGTCCTTTCGGTCGGTGGCGCCACTGGCTACGATAACGCGCCGTTGGTGTTGTTCCCTTTCCCCACGAATCCAAGAGGGCCCCTATTGAGCGCTCCTGCGCCCCGGATCGGGGTCATCGGTCTGGGTTACGTCGGGCTCCCGCTGGCGGCCGCGTTCGCCGAGGCTGGTGTCCCCGTGCTCGGCCTCGACGCGATCCAGTCCAAGGTCGACCAGATCAACGCCGGACAGTCCTACATCGAGGACATCCCCAGCGACCGCCTGCGGCCGCTCACCTCCGCCGGGCTGATCCGTGCAACGACCCACTGGGATGAGATCCGCCAGGTCGACGCGGTGCTGATCTGCCTGCCCACACCCTTGGACGAACACCGCGAACCCGACCTGTCGGCGGTCCTCGGCGCCGCTGAGAGCCTCGCCCAGCGCCTACGCCAGGGCCAGCTGGTCGTGCTCGAGAGCACCACTTACCCGGGGACCACCCGCGACGAGCTGGCACCGATCCTCGAGCGCTCAGGACTGCGCGCCGGCCGTGATTTCGCGCTCGCCTTCTCGCCGGAGCGGGTCGACCCCGGCCGCGTCGACTGGACAACGCGCACGACACCGAAAGTCGTCGGCGGCCTCACCCCGGAGTGCACCCGCCGCGCGGCGGAGATCTACGGGCTGGCCATGGACACCATCGTCGAGGTCTCGACGCCCGAAGTGGCCGAGATGACCAAGCTGCTCGAGAACATCTTTCGGAGCGTCAACATCGCCCTGGTCAACGAACTCGCGGTGCTCTGCGACCGGATGTCGATCGATATCTGGGACGTGATCGACGCGGCGGCGACGAAGCCGTTCGGCTACATGGCGTTCCGTCCCGGGCCCGGACTCGGTGGCCACTGCATCCCTATCGACCCCTTCTACCTGACCTGGAAAGCCCGGGAATTCGACTTCCACACCGAGTTCATCGAGCTCGCGGGCAAGGTCAACTCGCAGATGCCGGCCTTCTGTGTCTCCAAGGTGATTCGCGCCCTGAACAGCCGCCGCCAGGCACTGAACGGCAGCAAGGTGCTAGTGATGGGCGTCGCATACAAGAAGAACGTCAACGACACTCGCGAGAGCCCGGCGTTGCGCATCATCGACCTGCTGGCCGCCGACGGCGGGATCGTCAGCTACCACGATGCCTATGTCGCCACGCTTGCGACGCGGTCGCTGGCGAGTGTCCCGCTGACCACCGAGACCCTTGCGCACCACGACGTCGTCGTCGTCGTCACCGACCACGACGGCATCGATTGGGACAGGGTGGTCGCCCATGCCCCGCTGGTCGTAGACCTGCGCCACGCCGTCCCGGATGCACCGAATGTGTGGCGCCTATGAGTCGTGTGCGCTTGGGCGTCGTCGGGATGAACTACTGGGGCCCGAACCTCGCTCGCAACTTCGACCGGCTGCCCGGCGCCGAGCTTGCGTGGTGCTGCGACCTCGACACCGAGATCCTCGATCGGCACCGCGACGCCTACCCCACCACAGAGTTCACGACCCGCTACGACGATCTGCTCGAGGACAACACGCTCGACGCCGTCGTCATCGCGACGTCGGTACCGACGCACGCCGTGCTGGCCAAGCGCGCGCTGCTCGCAGGCAAGCACACCTTCGTCGAGAAACCGCTAGCGCTGACGGCAGCAGACGCACGTGAGCTCGCGAGCCTGGGGGACCGCGAGGGACTGGTCGTCATGGTCGACCACCTGCTGGTGTACCACCCCGGCCTGCAGCGGGTAAAGCAGATCATCGACGCCGGCGAACTTGGGCGGGTCTACTACCTGTACGGCAACCGTCAGAACCTCGGGATCGTCCGGCCGGATGAAAACGCGCTCTGGAGCCTGGGCCCGCATGACATCTCGGTGCTGCTGTGGCTCGTCGGAGAGCGTCCGGTGGAGGTCTCGGCACGCGGCGAGAGCTACCTCCAGCCGGGCGTCGAGGACGTCGTGTTCGGGGCCATCCGCTTCCCGTCGGGCATCCTCGGTCACCTGCACCTGTCATGGCTCGACCCGCACAAGATGCGCAAGATGACCGTCATCGGCTCGGAGAAGATGGTCGTGTTCGACGACATGGAGACCGAGCGCAAGGTCACGCTGTACGACAAGGGTCCGATCCCGCGAACCGAGACCTACGGTGAGTACATCCAGGTGCGCAGCGGCGACATCTACATTCCCAAGATCCCGGGCGTCGAGCCCCTGCGCGTGGTGTGCGAGGAGTTCGTACGCTGCGTGGCCGACGGCGCGCGTCCGCTGGCCGACGGCCATCAGGGCGCGACCGTGGTGGAGGTCCTCGAGGCCATGACCACGAGCCTGCATTCCGGCGGGGTCGGTATCCCACTCGGGGAGGCAACCCAGTGAAAGAGAATCTCGTCCTCGGCGCGAACGTGTCGATCGGCGCCGATGTGGAGATCGGCGCGAACGTCGTCATCCACGACGACACCGTCATCGGCGACGGCTGCGTCATCCAAGATAACGTCGTGCTCGGCAAGGCGCCGCGCCTCTCGGCCCGTTCGACCGCCCGCCGCGACCCGTTGCCGGGTCTCGTTCTCCGGGCAGGCGCGGCGGTGTGCTCGGGCGCCATCGTGTATGCCGGGACGACGATCGGGCCGAAGGCCATCGTCGGCGATCTCGCCTCCGTGCGCGAGAGGTGCGAGATCGGCGAGGGCGCGGTAATCGGACGCGGTGTCTGCGTGGAGAACGACACCAAGATCGGCGCATTCTCCAAGATTCAGTCCAACAGCTACATCACCGCGTACTCGACGCTCGAGGAGCACGTGTTCATCGCCCCGTGCGTCACCACGACCAACGACAATTTCATGGGCCGCACGGATGCGCGCCATGAACAGATCCTCGGAGCGGTCATCCGCCGCGGCGCCCGCGTGGGCGGTGGCGTGGTGATCCTGCCGGGCATCGAGATCGGCGAGGAGGCGTTTGTGGCCGCCGGCGCCCTGGTGACACGAAACGTGCCGGCCAAGAGTCTGGTGGCGGGACTTCCCGCAAAGGTCTGGCGCGACGTGCCGCCGGAGGAGTTCGTGCGTGAGTAGCGGCGCGGCGACGCCCGCCTGCGGCTAGCTGCCCGGAACCTCGCGCCCGCCGTACTGTGCGTCGTAGTAGGCCCGGTAGGCGCCCGATTTGATCGGCTCCCACCAGTCGCGATTGGCCTGGAACCAGGCCACCGTGCCCGCCAAGC
>JADGPF010000089.1 GCA_017882585.1 Thermoleophilia bacterium | reverse complement strand
CCGCTCCCGACGCCCGCGTCATGAGGATGCCCGACGGTGGCTTTCCGCCCGGCGGGAAGCGTCCAGCTCGCCAACGCCACGGACGCCGCTCGCGCCATCGTCGGCGTCAGCGTCACCAACCGCGGCTCCGACCAAGGCCAAGCCGCCCCCATGCTCGAACAGATCGAGGCTCGCACCGGCGTCCGCCCCACCGAGCTGCTCGTCGATGGTGGCTACCCCAGTCACGACGCCATCGATCAGGCCTCCGCCGCGGGCGTGACCCTCTACGCGCCGGTGCCCAAGCCGCGCAGCAAGGCGTCCGAGACGCCAGACCAACCACCGATCGACCCTCACCTGCCCAAGCCTGGCGACAGCGACGCCGTCGCCGCCTGGCGCGTCCGCATGGGCACCGACGACGCCAAGCAGATCTACAAGCAGCGCGCGGCGACCGCCGAGACGGTGAACGCCGACGCAAAGGCCCATCGCGGCATGGCCGCCACCGCGTTGCGCGGCCTCGCCAAGGTCACCGGCAACGCCTGTCTCTTCGCTCTCACCTACAACATCCTGCGCTTCATCACCGTGAGCGCGTAGCGACCCTCACGCTCACCGTCGACCGATCGTCATCCGGCGGGCGCGCTCGCATCCGACCCGCGTCGGCCAACACCCACCGTCATCCCGGCGGTCGCCAGCGACCAAGCTCTGCCCGGCGCTCTCGCAGCCGACCCGCGGCCGCCGCCGACGTCACAGCCACCGCCGCCTTGCGGTCCCATCCGGCGCGGCGAACCGTGCCCAAGCTCTGAGGCGCGACGGGGCTGCCCGGCCGGAGCGACCGCTTCGATCGCGCGGCTGACCGGCGACGTCGGCCTGGCCGGCGAGCGCGTCGACCGAGCCAGATCGTTGTCGCGCCTGTGCAATGCCAGCTCGCGCGAGCATGGTTTTGATACGGCTGCTCGGAATCTGAAAGACCGCCCCGGTGACGCCCCCTATCGTGCCGTCGTCACGACCTGGTCGTGAACCTCGCCAGCAACCAGGAGGACCCCATGGCCCGACCAACGACTCCAGTGCCCTTCACAGGCCGATCGCTTCGCACCGCAGCGCTGGTAGCGCTCACCACGGCGACCCTCACGGAAGGCGGTTGCGGCGATGGTGCCGCCCACGGCGTCGACGCCGGCGGTGGTGTCGACGGCAGCACCACACCGTCGACCCTGAAGTGCGACGACACCATGAAGACCCAATTCGCACCGGACGCGAACACGCAGGTCGTCCTGGTGAAGCAATTCAAGCAGGGCGATCCCGTCGCGCTTTCGAACACACCGGCCACGCCGGCGCCGCCCACCGCTCCTGCGGACCTGTGTCTGGTGAAGCTCCTGGTCGGGCCTGGCAACCCGGGGCCGGCCGATGCCCCCTCCACCTCACCTGGCATCGGCATCGAGATCTGGCTGCCCGCCGCCGCGAGCTGGAACGAGCGCATTCGCGCGTACGGTAGCGGCGGCTGGGCGGGAGGTTCGCACGCAGACCCGACCCGGATCGGCAATGGCGCGGTCCCCATCGCGACGGCGGGAAACGGCTACGTGGTTGGAACCTCCGACCATGGGCACGCCGCGCTCGGCAGCGGCGCCTTCGCGATGAACCCGGACGGTACGATCAACACCGTGTTGTGGAATGACTTCGCCGAGCGCAGCCTCCACGAGCTCGCGGACAAGACCAAGGCGCTCGCGAAGGCCTATTACGGAAAGCCGCACAAGCATGCCTACTGGGATGGGTTCTCGACCGGCGGCCGTCAGGGCCTGAAGCTCGCCCAGGTCTATCCCGATGACTTCGATGGCATCCTGGTGGGAGCCCCGGCGATCAACTGGACCCGATTCATCACCGGGGAGCTGTATCCGCAGGTCGTGATGCAGCGCGATCTCGGCGCGCCGATCGCCACCGCCAAGCTGAACGCGGTCGGCACGGCGGCCGTCGCGGCATGCGGCGGAACGAGCCTGGGCTTCTTGCTCGATCCGTTCTCGTGCCGCTACGATCCGACCACGGATGCCGCGGCGTTGTGCAGCGGCGTGGCCGGCAACGGCGGTATCACTGGCACCAATGGCAATGCCACCACCTGTGTGAGCCTCGTCGAAGCCACGGCCATCAACAAGATCTGGTACGGGCAGACCGCGGACGGCGCAGTTCGCGACCCCGCGGTGGACAATGCCACCGGGCCATCGCTGAGCAGCAACAGTCACCTATGGTTCGGGCTGACGCGTGGCACCGTGGTCGCCGCCCTGGCCGGCTCGAATCCCTTCCCGATCGCCACCGACCAGGTGGCCCTCGAGCTCCAGGATCCCACCTACGCGACTCCCGGCTTCATGAACGCGACCGGCAACGGGGCGAGCAAGTGGACCACGCTGGATTACACCGGCTTGACGGTCGCGGCGCTGCAGGGTGCTGTCCTGCAATCGCAGTTCAGCAACATCAACACCGACAACGCGGACCTCTCGAGATTCAATGCCCGCGGAGGCAAGGTGATCCTCTACCATGGTCTGGCCGACGTCCTGATTCCCCCACAGGGCTCCACCAACTACTACAGCCGCGTCGCGACCGCCATGGCTGGCACTACCAAGGTCCAGACGTTCTTCCGCTTCTATCTGATCCCAGGGTTCGGTCACGGCGGGATCGGCTCGCTCGATCCGGCCACCGGCACGACGACCAGCCCCAACAAGGTCCCCCTCCCGCAGACCGCGCTGGGACGGGACGAGCTGTTCAAGGCCCTGGAGAACTGGGTGGAGAACGCCGTTGCGCCGGATCGGGTGGACGTCAGCTCCGCCGACTCCAGCGTGTCGCTTCCGCTGTGTGTCTACCCGCAGAAGATCATGTATAGCGGCAGCGGTGCAGTGGCGGCGGCGGCCAGCTACGCCTGCCAGTAACCTGTCACGGCGCCGACTCCGTCAGGTCGAGGTCACGCGCCACCAGGCCGCCGTCTCGGCCTTGAGCGCGGCTGTAAAGATCCGCCGACCGCGACGCATCTTGGCGACCTATCCATCGGATCTGCCGTGGTCTCCCCCCGCGTCAGGTGTCCGCCGAACCAGATCAGATGATGCGCCGGACGGCCGCCGTGGCGGGATCGCCGGTGTTCGGCGTGCCCGAGGGCTCGATGAGCAGGACGTGGGCTTCGTCGACTGCGGTCGGCCGATGCTCGACGCCCCTCGGCACGACGAACATCTCGCCGGGGCCGAGCGCGACGTCTCGATCGCGCAGCTGGATCGTGACGCGGCCCGCCAGCACGAGAAACACGTCGTCGGTCTCGTCGTGCTGGTGCCACGGAAACTCGCCCTGGAACTTGACGACCATGACGTCGTGGCCGTTGAATTGTGCCACGGTCCTCGGCTGCCAGTGCTCGGTGAAGGTCGACAGCTTCTCGGCAAGGTTCACTGCGCTCATCCACCAAGCGTGGCGAGCTCGCGGCGCCGGCCAAGCCGCGCTGGCGGCACACCGCCGGGCCACCGCGCCCGGTACAGACGCGCGGCGTCGCCCTGCCCGCCCCGATCCGCGGGGCCGCACGCGACGGCGTACGCCGGTGCCGTGCCATGCTGAGCGCGCTCGCCGCGGCGCTCGGTGGATCAGCGAGCGGAGCCACAGCGTTCGGTGCCCGCTGCGGCACTCCGGTGCGGGTCGAGCTGGTCACGCGCGGCACGGGGAGGACCGCGGAGGAGTGGACCGTGCTCGAAGCGGTCCTGCCCGCGGGCTATCCGCTCGCGCTCCACATCAGGCGGCATCACTGGCTCGGGGTGACCCGCGTCGCGCGGGGTGGCGTGGTCGATCTGCCGCTGGGCGATGCCGCGTTCGACCGGGCCTTCCTGATCGAGGCGGCACCCGAGGACATCGCGCGCCCCTTGCTCGACCCCGGCGCTCGCGACGTCCTCCGGACGTTCCGGCGCGTGGAGCTGGACACCGTGGCGATCGCTGACTTCAAGGTCCTGCGCCTGGCGATCCGCGGCTGGATCGAAGACGTGTCGGCGGCGCTGGTGGCGATCGACTTCCTGGTGGAGCTCGGTGTCCGTGTGGCGGACGTCTACCTCGCCGTCGACGGCGTGATGCCGGCACGGATGGCCGGCTCCCCGCTCCCGCCACCGCTCGACCAAAGACCCGCACGACCGGTCCCTGCGGTCCGCGCGGTCGAGGTCGCCGCGCTCGAGGCGATGCGCACGCGGCGCGCGCGGCGCTACATGGTCACTGCTGTGGTGGCCTTCGTCGTGGCCCTGGTCTTCGGGCTGTTCGTCCTGCCGAGACTCTGATCCGCTTCTTGTTCTCGTGGCGCTGGACCTCGCCGATCACGTCGCCAGGATCGGCATTGCGCCTGGTGACGCGCACTGCGAACCACCCCGCTTGGGTGTACGGCGTGTTGGTGATGTG
>JADGPF010000088.1 GCA_017882585.1 Thermoleophilia bacterium | reverse complement strand
TCGACCACGGGCCCGGCGTGCGCCCCGACGACCGCGAGGTGATCTTCCGACCGTTCCAGCGCCGCGGCGATGTCCGGGTCGGCCGCGGCGTCGGACTGGGACTGGCGATCGCGCGCGGCTTTACGACCGCGCTCGGCGGCACGCTTGCCGTCGACGACACGCCGGGCGGCGGCTGCACGATGGTGCTGAGCCTGCCGCTGGTGCCGATTGCGGAACCGATGCCCGTCCCGACGGCAGTCCGGTGACCCGCATCCTGCTCATCGACGATGACCGGGCGTTCGCCCGGGCGCTGTCGATCGGCCTCGGCGCGCACGGCTTCGAGGTCGTCGTCGCCCATGACGGGACCCAGGGCATCGTGGAGGCCTCGCGGGCGCACCCGGATGCGGTCCTTTTGGATCTCGGTCTGCCGGGCCACACCGGCATGGAGGTCCTGGAGGCGGTCCGCGCCTGGAGCAGCGTCCCGGTGATCGTGCTCTCCGCGCGCCATCAAAGCGGGGCCAAGGTCGCCGCACTCGACGCCGGCGCCGACGACTACGTCACCAAGCCGTTCGGCATCGAGGAACTGCTCGCCCGCATCCGCGCCGCGCTGCGGCGCAGCAGCTCCGACGCCGACACCGCGGTCGTGAGCGCGGGAGATCTGCAGATCGACCTCGCCGCTCGCCGGGTCGAGCGGTCCGGCGAGGTCGTCCACCTCACCCCGAAAGAATGGGACGTGGTCGCGATCCTGGCCCGCCACGCGGGACATCTGGTGACCCAGCGTGACCTGCTCAGCCAGGTCTGGGGGCCCGGCTACGAAGGCGAGAGCGAGTACTTGCGCACCGTGCTTCTGCGGATCCGCCGTAAGCTCGAACCCGATCCCTCGGCGCCGCGCCATTTCATCACCGAGCCCGGGGTTGGCTACCGCTTCACGCCTTAGCGCCGCGGACCGGTCGCGGTCGCGCGCGTACGGTGGCGAACCTCGCAAATACCGCCCGACACCGCACGCATTGGATGACGATCTCGTGCCCTCCTGGTGATCAGCGCCGTCGCTCGCACCGATAGGAACAACGGAATACCGGCCACACACGCCGTCGCGGATCGGGTCGCGATCCACGGCCGCGGCGGTGCGGGCCGGCGCGATCCGGTTGGCTCGATACGCTCGCACGAATGCGTCCGGGTCGGCAACGCGCCGGTCACGACCTCGCCACGAGCATCTCACGGGGGCCGCCCGTGATCATCCGATAGCCGCGGAGGACCCTGATGAGAACCCAGCTCGCCATCGTCGGAATCGCCCTCGCCGCGGTCGCCACCTCCGCGGTCGCCCAGGGTACGGGCCCGGCGAAGGTCAGCTCGCCACGCGCCATCCCGCGGACCGCCGGGGTGCAGTTCACCAAGACGGTGCTCACGCGCCCGGCGGCCGGGACGAACGGGTCGGTCTTCACGTACGAACTGGTCGCCCACATTCCGGCGCGGACGCCCATGTCCGGCGCGGTGATCACCGATCAGCTGCCCTCCGGGATGCGGTTTCTCGGCCAGACCGGCTTCCGCTGCCTCGCCTGCGGCGTGCCGGCCCCGATCCCGCCACGGCGCAGCAGCAACCCGGCCGTGTGGAACATCGGCAGGATTCCGACGCACCTGACCACGCGCACCTTGCGGATCTGGTATCGCGCCATCGTCACGCGGAGCGCGAGTGTCGGCGCCCACCGCAACAGTGCCGCGTTGAGCTACCGGGTCAACACGACGCGGGTCACGATCAGCGTGACCAACGCCGTCGAGGTCCGGGCACCGCGGCTGACGATCATCAAGACGGTGCGGTGCGGCCACGGCTCCGCGAACACGAGCGACCACACCTGCACCGTCGGCCCGGATCTGCCGCTGGCCTACACGCTGACCGTCACCAATACCGGCGGGTGGAGCGCGTACGACGCGACCGTCACCGACACGCCGCCGGCCGGCCTTGTCGACCTCGCGGGGATCTCGAGTCATGGCCACCTCCATCACGGCCGCATCATCTGGCACCTGCCGCGGCCGATCGCGCCCGGCAGGAGCGTGCGACTGACCTACACCGCCCGTGTCACCGGCGCCGCGGCCGACCTGACCGATGGCGAGCACCTCGTCAACCACGCCGTGATCGGACGGTATTGGGGACTGCCACTGTTGCAGCGCCTGATCCGCCGGCGCGACGCCGTCACCTATCCCGGCGGTGCCTTTGACGCCGATTCGCTTACCGTCCGGCTGCCGGCGCTGGCACTCACCAAGACCCACAGCGGCGACATGAGCCGCAACGGCACAGGGACCTATACGCTCAGCGTCGCCAACGTCGGGTCGTGGCCGACGTCCGCGCCGGTCACCGTCACCGACAGTCCGCCGGTCGGCATGGTCGTCCTGGTCGCCTCGGGGCACGGCTGGTCGTGCGCGATCCAGGGCATTTCCACGACCTGCCGTCGCGCCGACGCCCTCGCGCCCGGAGCGACGTACCCGTCGATCGAGCTGGGCGTCGCGCTGGCCTCCAATGCCCCGGATGTGATCGTCAACACCGCGATCGCCGTCGGCGGCGGGAGCCGCCAGCCGGCGCGGGCCGTGGACACGACGTTCATCAACGGCCCCCGCAACGACGCGTCGGCGACACTCGGGATCTCGGCGGCCCGCCCGCACGCCGTTCCGGGGGGCCTGATCGCCTACACCCTGCGCCTCGATACACCGCCACCGCTCGCGCTGGTTGGCGCACGTGTCTGCGACCCGGTGCCGGCATACACCGCGCTGGTGGCGGCACCCGGCGCGCAGCTCGTCCACGGCACGCCATGCTGGACGGTGGGATACCTGGCCGTCGGCGGTGTCCGCAGCTTCGGGTTCACGGTCCGCGTCAGCCGGCTGGCCCCGCCCGTGACGGTCGTCAATACGGCCACGGTCGTGTCCTACAACGCGCCGAGCGTCGATGCGACCGTGCGCGTTCGGGTCATCAGCACCAAGGGGTCCGGCGGTGTGACGGGGTAGCCGCTCCAAGCACCGCGGCTCCGGTGCGCGGTCGTCGGCCGGGATGCGTGGACCGAGGTGCCGGTGATCGTGCGCTCGGCGCGCGGGCACCGGATCCGACGCAAGCTCAACGTCGACCGGTCGGCGCCGCGACACGTCATCGCCGCGCCCGGGATCGGGTGCCGCATCACCCCGTCGCGGTCGGCCGATCACGCGGGTGTCGCCCAAAGGGCAGCGACACTGTCCGAATTCGCGGACATCGTTCGCGATTGGGACACATTGCCCGTGCCGCGACGCTGGTGCGCGGCGGCACTCTCGCCGATAGGTCCGAAGAAGCACACGCCAGACGTGCGGCCGCGTGAGGGTCCTGCCGAAGGGCCGCTCGCATCGACCGCGGATCGGGCCGCGAAGTTCCCCGTCGTCGCCCGGTTGCCGGCGCGCCCACGCGCGAGCTTCCCGACACCGGATCCTGCAAGGAGTGTTCATGATCGGACGAGTCGCCCGACCCGGACGCCGCAATGCCCCCGGTACGGGTTGCAGCCTGCGGGTGCACCGGGCCGCACGGACCGCCGTGCTCGTGGTCGCCGCGACCGTCGCCCTGGTCGCCGCCGGGACCGCGTCGGCGCAGATCAGCACGATCACCGCCATCAATCGCGCGCGCGAGTCGACTGCCGCCGCGCACGCCCCGCAGGCGCCGGGCATCGCCCGCGTCACCGGCAGCTACGACACCGCCGGAGTCCTCAGCATCGACGTGGCCTTTCGCCACCCGCTGACCGCGCTGCAGGCCAGCCACCAGTACGCGTGGACGGTCGCGCTCAGCCTCGGCACTGCCGTCTCGGCGACCGATCCCCGGGCCGGGTGCCGCACGACCCTCGCGGCAGAGATCGGGATCGCCGACGGGCTCGCGAGCACCGTGACCCCGACCGGGGCACCTCCGGTCCCGGTCAGCGCGTCGGTCAGCGCGTCCGGCGCGCGCATCGCGGTCGGGTCGCCTGCGATCGCCGGACGCAGCGTCGCCTGCCTGACCGCACTGATGGTCGGCCGGGTGCACGCGAGTGCCACAGCGCCCGGAGCACGCATCGACGCCAACTGCGGCTGTACCTACGTGGCAACGATCACCGACCGGCTGCGCGACGGCTCGGGCGACCCGGTCGCATGGTTCGACGGGCTGCGCCCCGCCCCGCAAGGACCGCCGATCGCCGGGCCGACGGGCCGTGTGGCGTGGATCGCCACGGTCGTCGTCCCGACCACCGCGCGTCGCCGACCCGGTCGTGGCGCCACGGTGGCGCATATCTCGACGGCCTCGACCCTCGACGGAGGGCCCCAGGCCCTGCTCGTGCTGGCCGCCCGGCGAGACGCGGCCGGCGCGCTGTGGCTCGATGTCCGCCTGCCGACCCGGCCGAATACCGCCAACGGCTGGATCCCGGCCGACGACGCCACGCTGGCCCCGACCCCCTGGCGGATCGTCGTCAGCCTGCGCGCCCGCACGCTGACGATCCTGCGCGCCGGACGCCACATGGCCCGCATCCGCGTGGTGATCGGCAAGCCCGCCACGCCCACCCCGCGGGGCCTGTTCGCGGTCGCGGCCATCGTGCGACAGGTGAATCCCAACGGCTTCCTCGGCCCCTACGCGCTGCATCTGACCGCCCATTCCAATGTCCTCGACAACTACGGCGGCGGTCCCGGCCGCGTCGCGATCCATGGCCGGGGCGGCGCCAGCCTGCACGACCCGCTCGGGTCGGCCCGATCGCACGGATGCCTGCGCATCACCAACAGCTGGGTGGAATACCTGGCCGCTCGCGTCCCCCGCGGCACACCGGTGCTCGTCGGTTGATCCCCTTCCCCCACATTGGCTGAGGCTGCCCCCGTGAGACCGCGCATCTGGTTGATCGTCGCGGTGATCACCACGCGCCGCACCGGCTCGGGCGGGGTCACCGACTGATCCCAGGTGCGTCCGGCGTTCGCCATCCCACGTGGGCCGAGGACGCCGGACCCACCTGTCACACGCGACACGCGATCGCAGGATCGGGCGCCCAGGCGGGTATGGTCAGCGACGTGCCGGCGACGCAGGGCGGTGACGACCGCCCTGCCCCGTCGTCCCGCGACCGCCACACGGGCGCCCGCCGCGTAAGATCGACATCATCTAGTGGCGCAGGATTGCGGCAAGAATGCTCGTAGCAGTCGTGCGGGCGAACCTTCGCGATCAGCACAACACATATTGGAGCGGCGCGTGTCCACGACGTCAGATACCCAGCAGGTGATTCTCCCGGAACTCGGGGAGTCGGTCACCGAGGGGACCATCGTCGAATGGCGGGTCGCCGTTGGCGACACCATCTCCCCGGGCGACATCCTGCTGGACCTGACGACCGACAAGGTCGACGTCGAGGTGCCCGCACCCTTCGGGGGTGTCGTGGTCGCGCTGCTTGCCGCCGAGGGCGACACGGTCGAGGTCGGCAGCGCCTTGGCCGAGATCTCGAGCGACCCGAACGCGACGCCGGCGCCGGCCACACCGCCGCCCGCCGCGGCCGCCCCGGCGCCTGCCCAGGCCGCCGCAGAGCCCGCTCCGAGTGCGGTCCCCGCCGCGCCTGCAGCCGCCGGTGGCGAGGGCCTGTTTGCGGTCGTGCTTCCCGAGATGGAGTCGGTCGTCGAGGGCACGGTCATCGAGTGGTACAAGCAGCCCGGCGACGCGGTCGCCCAGAACGAGGACCTCTGCGAGATCTCGACCGACAAGGTCGACACGCCCGTCCCCTCGCCGATGGCCGGC
>JADGPF010000087.1 GCA_017882585.1 Thermoleophilia bacterium | reverse complement strand
TGCGCTGGTACGAGGCCGTCGGTCGCACCTAGCCCCGCGGGCCGTCCGCCGGGCACAAGGTTTGCGCGCGTTCGGCCGATAGATCCTGTGTGGATGCACCTCCGTCGAGACCTCCGTCCGCCACGCCCCGCGCCGATGACGATGCGCGGATCGCGGACCTCGAGGCCGAACTCGCCGATGCGCGTGCGCGGCTCGCGCATGCAGCCGCCGCGCGCCGTCGTCCCGGGGTCACCACCGACCTGGTAAGCGTCGCGGCCGAGGAGCTACGGGCGCCGGCGACCGCCGTCAGCGGTTACCTGCAGTTGATGGTCGACGGGGAACTTGGGCCGTTGGATGCCGACCAGCAGCACATGCTCGAATGCGCGGTCTTCCACACACGCCGCATGCTCGAGTTGGTGGACGACCTGGTCATGATCACCCAACTGCCGACCAACCACCGCAGCGTCGTCGAACTCGATATTCGCGAACTGGTCCGCCTGCGTGCCCACGACGCGTCGGCGCGGGCGTTGGCGCGCCAGGTGCGCCTGGAGCTCCTGCTGGCCGAGTGCCCACGGGTCGTCGGCGACGGGGCCGCGGTCGGCCGCGCCGTGGACTGCCTGCTCGAGCAGGCGATTATGTTCTCGCCGCCAACGGCCTCGGTCGTCTGTGCGGTTCACGGCACTGCGGAGGGCGTCGCCATCGAGGTCACCGATCAGGGCATGACGCCGGATCCGGACGCGCTCAACGCGATCATGGATGGCCGGGATCCGGGCGCGGCGAGCGATCCGCGCACGCTCCTCGCGTCACGCCTGGGGCTGGTGATGGTGCGAATGGTGGCCGAGGCCCACGGCGGCCGCGCCGACGCGCGCGCCGATCAGCACCGGACGACCGTGCGGATGGTCCTGCCGGCCCGCCCGTAGGGGTCCCTGGCGGCGGCCGGCGTTGGCGCATGCAACCGCCGCATTCGGTCCGTAGACTTGTGCGGCCCACCGTGAGCCGCCACTTGTGAGGGAGCCGATGTCGCAGATCGCCGCCGTTCATGCCCGTCAGATCTTGGACTCGCGCGGTCAGCCGACCGTCGAGGTCGAGGTGACCCTCGCCAGCGGTGCCAAGGGACGCGCCGCGGTCCCATCGGGGGCGAGCACGGGTGCATTCGAGGCGGTCGAACTGCGCGACGGCGATGCCCGCGCCTTCTCGGGCAAAGGCGTCCTGAAGGCCGTCGCCAACGTCGAAGACGAGCTCGCCGGCGTGCTGATCGGACTCGAGGCGACCGATCAGGCCGTGGTGGACCGCACGATGATCGAGCTGGACGGCACCCCCAACAAGGGCCGTCTGGGCGCCAACGCCATCCTCGGCTGCTCGATGGCCGTGGCACAGGCCGCGGCCCACGAGGCCGGGCTGCCGCTCTACCGCTACCTCGGTGGCGCACAGGCCCACCGACTGCCGGTGCCGCTGATGAACATCCTCAACGGCGGGGCGCACGCCGACAACTCGGTCGACCTGCAGGAGTTCATGGTCGCCCCCATCGGCGCCCGCAACTTCGCCGAGGCGCTGCGGATGGGCGCCGAGGTGTACCACACCCTCAAGCGCGTACTGCACACCCGCGGCCTGGGAACCGGGGTCGGCGACGAGGGCGGCTTCGCACCCAACCTGGAGAACAACCGACAGGCGCTCGACATCATCGTTGAGGCGATCGAGCAGGCCGGCTACCGGCCCGGGCCCGACATCTCGTTGGCCCTCGACCCGGCGACGACCGAACTGTGGCGCGACGGCGCGTACCACCTCGAGGGCGAAGGACGGGTACTGACGTCGGTCGAGCTGTGCGAGTACTGGGTCGAGTTGTGCGATCGCTACCCGATCATCTCGATCGAGGACGGTATGGCGGAGGAGGACTGGGAGGGCTGGCAGCTGCTGACCCAGCGCCTGGGCGATCGAATCCAGCTCGTCGGCGACGATCTGTTTGTGACCAACGTCGAGCGGCTGCAGATGGGCATCGACCGCCACGCCGGCAACGCGATCCTGATCAAGCTCAACCAGATCGGCTCGCTCACCGAGACACTGGCGACGATGGAGTTGGCGGCGCGGGCCGGCTTTGCCGCGATGGTCTCACACCGTTCCGGCGAGACCGAGGACGTGTTCATCGCGGACCTTGCGGTGGCGACCGGCTGCGGCCAGATCAAAACCGGCGCCCCGTCGCGAAGCGAGCGCGTGGCCAAGTACAACCAGCTGCTGCGGATCGAAGAGCTGCTGGGCCCTGCGGCCGCCTATTCCGGCGCAGGCGCGTTTCTCGAGCGCTGACCCGCTGCGGCCGGGACACTGTGCCCAGGGTATCCGGGCGGATTGCGCCCCGGGGTGGGAAGGAGCCCAGGTGCAGGGGGCGTACCTAGGACGTACGGCCGGTCGCCGTGCCCGGTGCGCGCCTTCGGAGTCCTCTCACGCCTTCCCCACGCACGATCGTCATCGCAGGCCTGTTCGCCGCCGTCGGGTTGAGCTATGTCGGGCCAATCAGCGGGTATCTTTCTGCCAAGAGTTCGCTGCGTGCCCAGGAGCAGACGCTGGCCGAGCTGCAGACCGAGCGGTCGAATCTCGCGGCTCAGCTCGCGGAGCTCAAGCGGCCCGCGATCCTCGAGATCCACGCGCGGGAGATCGGGATGTTGCGCCCGGGCGAGCAGGGCTTCGTCATCGACTTCGTCACGCACAAGGCCCGTGTCCAGCCGTTCCGCATTGAAATGGTCCCGCCTCGATCCTCCGCAGCCTCCTGACCTAGCGGACGTGGAGCGCCTGCTCGGGCGGGCCTCGTTGACTCGGTGCATGGTCGTGGTGGCGTGCCCTGGGGGCGGCCCGGCCGTGCTGGCCAATGACCCGATCGACGTCCATGGCCGGCCGTTCCCGACGCAGGCTTGGCTTGCCTGTCGTGCGCTCGTCGAGGCGGTCAGCCGCCTCGAGGCCGCGGGCGGGGTGCGCGCACTTGAATCGGACCCGGAGATGGCCGCGCACATCCTGGCCGCCAACGCGCGGCACCGGGAGCTGCACGCCGGCTTCAACATCGGCGGCACGCGCGACGCGGAGCGCGTCAAGTGCCTGCACGCGCATCTCGCGTTCGCCATGGCGATCGGCGGCTCGCCAATCGGCGCCTGGATCGCGGCGCGCGCGGATCTGTCCTGGCCGTCGCGCTGTTGCGTTGAGCGAGCGGGGGACGATGGGCGCTAGCGAGTCGGAGATCGCCGCGGCGCGGTTTTCATGGGAGGAGGGTCTTCGGCGCCTCGACGACGACCCGTCGCCGGCGCGCGCGCAGCGCAACGAGCTGGCATTCGCCGTGGCAGACGAGCTGCAACGCCGGCTCGGTGTGACATTCCGGGTGGCGGACCTTGCCGCGGAATATCGGGCGGCGAGCTCGTGGTATTTCGATCTCACCGCGCGGCTCGCGCCCGGCGCGCCCGAAGCCTGGGATCCCGCGGTGGCTCTGGACGCGGGCTTCGCGCGCATGGCGCGCCTGGCGACCGACGCGCCCGGCCGAGGGCGCAGCTAGCCGCTCGGGGGCCGGCGCAACCGCGAGCGTCGGGCGGCGCGTGTCGGTCTACAATCGTGGGCCTGGCGACGACGATGCGGAGCACTCATGCGTCTTACTGCGAGGAACCAGCTCTCGGGCACCATCACGGCGATAGAGCTCGGCACAGTCATGGCGATGGTGGCGCTGGAGCTGCCCGGCGGCCAGCAGGTCACCGCAGCGGTGACCAGGGCCGCCGTCGAGGATCTCGGCCTGACCGTCGGGGCACCGGCGACGGCGGTGATCAAGTCGACTGAGGTCATCATCGGAGTGGACTGATTTGGGTGTCGGCTAGTGGACCTGACGCGTTGGCGGGGGCGGGGCCGTCCAGAGCTCGGTCAACGCCGGGGCGTCGGTCTCACCGCGCTCGATCAATGCGTGGATCTGGGCAAGCGCGTCGCGCCGAAGGTAGACATGGCGCTGGCCGACGCTCGGCTTCTCGCCCAGCAGGCCGGCGCGGATCAGCGCTTCGCCGACCTCCATCGCGTCGTGGCGCTGGTCTGGCGACACGCCACGGTACAGGTGGTCGACGGCGGTGTGGTAATTGGTGCCGACCTTGCCCATCCGCAGCAGGCGCTGCAGCACCCGGCGCGCATGTCGGCGGCGGGGGCACGGGTCGTCGTCGATCTCGATGACCGCATCATCGTCGGGCTCGTCCGGCAGCGGGTCGCCGGACAACCCCCAGTTGTGGACGTTGCGCGCCATGTCGGGGTCGTCGACGGCAACCTCGAGCGGCTGCCCGTGGGCGGCCAGCGCGATCGCGACCTCGACCGGGTGCGCGCCGACCGATTGGGCCAACACGGCAAGGCCGCTGCGCCCGCGGGCACGCCCGAGATCGAGCTCCGGTGCGGCGATGGGATCCGGAAACTGCGCAGTGCGGACGCGCACGGCGTCGGGCAGCCGTTCGGCGGCGGCCAGCACCGCAAGTTCGGGATCTGCAGCGGGTGCCTCGACGGCGACCCAGCCATTCCAGTCCAGCAGGACGAGCGCCTCCGGGTCGGCACCGGCGTCGATCGCTGCCGCCAAGAGCGCCACGAGCACGCGCGCCGGACCCTGGGGGGCAAACGCCTGCGCGTGGACGACGCTGACCGGCAGGACCCAGATCGCGCTGCCATGCGTCAGGCGGCCGGTCCAGATCCAGACCGTCATGCCCTTGCCGTGAGTCTCGCGTGCGCTGGCGGCGAGCGTCTGGCCGATCGCCTCCTCGCGATCGCCGCGCTGCCAGGTCATCAGGTCACGCGCGACCGCGTCCGGATTCCGGCCGAGGTCGGCAAAGGTCACTTCGCGGCGCGCCATCCATGAAATGTCGCATATTGCGTCGCGAGGCGGTCGCGACCATCGCTTAGCGCGCGGTGACCAGTTCTTCGCGCCGGAGCAGGTATGACTTGAGCGCGGTCCCACCGCGGTAGTCGCCGATGGTGCCGTCGCTGCGTACGACGCGGTGGCAACCGATCACCAACGGCACAGGGTTCGTCGCGCAGACATGCGCGGCCGCGCGGATCGCCCGCGGGTGGCCCGCGGCGGCGGCGAGGTCCGCGTAGCTGATGGTCCGGCCGGGCGGGACGGCCTCGATGGCGGCCAGCACGTCCCGGGCAAACGGGGACGACACGCCGCGTAGATCACATGCCGGCGCGGGGTTGTCCGGGGTCCCTTCGAGCGCGCCGGCGAGCCAGCGCAGTGTGTCGTCGAGTGCCGCCGGATCGTCGCGGACCGCGCCGAGCCGAGCGAACTCCGTCGCGACGTCCGCGCGGTCCTCGCAGTCGAATGCGATGCGGATGACGCCGTGAGCGGTTGCGGCAACCCGTGCCGTCCCGTAGGGGTGGGTGAACTCCGCGGTGACGATCTCGTCCATTTCGCAACCTCCTCGCCAAGCAGGCTAGCGGTCGGGGGTCGATCCGGCCGCACCCGGCCCGACGCGCGGCCCGCTATTTCGGCACAAGCGGCTCGCCGCTGCGCCGGCGGCGCTGGAGCCAATCAAGCAGTTGGCCGCGCTGGCGGTCATCGAGCCAGAACGTCAGCACATGACGAAGGCGCTCGAGGGGTTCGCCGGCGCCGGCAAGCGCTTGGTTGCGGCCGGTCCGCCAGGCGAGCCAACCGACCAGTCGTTCGGACTCCGCCTCGCTGAGGTGCACGCGGCAGAACACCTCGATGTCGTCGACCGTGGCCATGGGCTGGCCATCATAGCGAACAGATGTTCGTGTCCGGTGACCGCCGCGCCGGTCCGGGTGGTGTCCCGAAACGCGGCGAGCCGCGCAATCCCGCGCGGCTCGCGACCAAGCGCTGTTGCGAGCGCGGCCGGCGCGGCCGCGCCGGTCCTAGGCCTCGTCTTCCTCGTCGGCCGCGGCTTCCTGCTCGGCCAGGCCCTCAAGGCTGACGTCCACGAGCTCGTCGGTTTCGAGCGCGACGGCCTCCTCCTCGCTCTCGACGACCTCGTCCTCCACGACCTCTGCGGGCGCATCGCCCTCGAGCACCTGCGCGAGTGCCGGGGTGAGGTCCCCGTCCTCTTCGGCGGCGAGCTCCCCCTCGTCGTCGTCCTCGGTGAGGCTCTCCAGCAGCAGCGTCTCCTCGAGGGGGTCTACGACCGCCGCAGACACCGGCTCGAGCATGTCCGCCTTGCCCTCGGGGTCCCAGTGCACGATCACCTCACCGGCAAGGATCTCCGCCTCGGCCAGCGCCACGGGATCACGCGTGATGAGCTCCCCGGCGGCCGGTGGTGGCGCGGACTCCGCTCGCAGCTCGGCCGGGTCGGCGGTCAACCAGAGGGTGATCTGCCGCGCCCGCTTCGAGACCGCGTGCACCAGCGCATACCGAGAGCCGTCAACGTGCTCTAACGCCTGATCCAGGCGACGTCCGTACAGCATTAATCCCCCCCGTAAGTCCATGTGAGGCAAGAGCCCGACCGTGCATACTACTCCGCGTCGGCGAATTGCCGCACGACGCGGAGCGCAAGGAGGCCTCTGGGCATGTTGGTGCTGACGCGCAAGAAGCATCAGAGCATCATGGTTGGCGACAACATCGAGATCTCGGTGCTCGATGTGATCGGCGACAAGGTGCGCATTGGGATCCAGGCGCCACGCGAGGTGTCGGTGTTCCGTAAGGAAGTCTTCCTGGAGATCCAGGCGCCGGTGAGCGAGCTCCCCGTCACCTCGGACGCCCCGGTGGCGCCGACCGCCGGCAAGCCGGAGCCGATGTCCTAACGACGCGGTGTCGCTCGCTTTCGGGCGGAACCCGTCGGTCAGGCGTTTGGGATCGGCTGGACCCACGGCGCAGCGCGGTGGACAGGGCTAGGCTCCGCCTCGGTGAGTTGGTTCAACCAAACCATCCTGGATCCCATCCAGAACTTCCTGCTCGGGCACGGCGGCGTGGTCGCGTATCTGATCGTGTTCGGGCTCGTGTTTGCCGAGGATGCCCTGTTCATCGGTTTCGTGATCCCGGGTGAGACCGCCGCGGTCCTGGGCGGCGTGCTGGCCAGCCGGGGCTCGGTCGACGTCTGGGTCATGATGGGGGTCGTGATCGTGGCGGCGATCGCCGGGGATTCGGTCGGCTACGAGGTCGGGCGGCACCTTGGGATGCGCGTGCTCCAGATCCGGCCGCTGCGTCACCATCAGCACCGGCTTCAGCGCGCCCAAGACTTCGTGCGCGAGCGGGGCGCGCCGGCGGTGTTCCTCGGTCGGTTCGTCGCCTTCTTTCGGGCCACGGTGCCGGGGCTGGCAGGGATGAGCGGGATGCCATACCGCCGTTTCATTGCCTGGAACGCGTTGGGTGGGATCGTGTGGGGAATCGGCTTCGTGGCGATCGGATGGCTCGCGGGGAACTCCTTCAAGCGCGTCGAGAGTGCCGCGGGCACCATCGCGGCGATCGTGGTGGCCGTGATCGTCCTGGCGGCGGTGGTCTACTGGGTGGTGCGGCGCAAGCGACGTGATGCCGCCGACGAGGCCGTCGACGAGGCCGGGGCAAGCCCGACGGCCACCCTCGAGGGCATCGAGCGGTCCGACTAACCCCCACCGCGGCACCCCCGGACCGGGACCGCCGCGGCGGGCGCGCGATTCGCTAGATGCGTTCCAACGCGATGGCCGGAATCCGGCGGGTGGTGTTCTGCTGGTACTCGGCGAACTGCGGCGAGCGGGCCGCCTGGGCGGCGTAGATGCGGTCGCGGTCCTCGCCGACGAGCTCGGTCGCCCGCGCCCGGAACGTCTCGGTACCGACCTCGACGGTGACTTCCGGATGCGCCGTCAGGTTGAAGTACCAGTCCGGATGGCGCGGCGAGCCGCCGGCGGAGGCAAACACCACGTAGCGGTCGCCCTCGCCGTAGTAGACCAACGGGTTCAGGCGCGCCGCGCCCGTCTTGGCACCGGTTGTCGTCAGCAACAGCAGGGTCGCGCCGGCAAACATCCCGCCGACCTGGCCCTCGTTGGCGCGGAACTCTGCCGCGATCTGGTTGTTGAAGTCCTGCATCTCGCTCATCCGTCGTCCTCGTCGGGGTGGTCCTGGGCGTCGTTGCGGCGCCGCGGGTACGGGTACCAGCGACAGTCTGCCGGAGACATCGAACGGCGGCCCCGGGGTCCGACGCCGTGGCGGTTCGGCGGGCTCAAGTTCCCCGATCGGGCGTCCGACAACACACGTATCTGCCCGCGGCACGGGTCGCCCTCTTGCGAGCCCCGCTCCCGAGCGTTCCAACCATGAAGGCGGCACGTGCATGCTCGATGACCCCGGTCATCAGCCCGACGATCTCGACCATCCCAACGTCCATCTTGCCGCCCTTTTCGACGGGGCGATCCAGTTCGCCCGTGAGGCGACCGATGCACGCGCTGCGGGACGGACGTCAGATGTCGAACGCCGGGTGGGCTGGGTGCGGGCCGTGCTCGCGGATCTTGCCCAGCGCGTGAGCTGGGGAACGGGGACGATCGGACGTCAGATCTCGGCGATCCTGACCTACCTGGCCCAACGACTCGATGCCGACGTCTGCACCCGTGATGGTCTTGCCCAGTTCGTCGCCGACCTCACGACGGTCTACGGGCTCTGGTCAATGATCTGCGGTCACGGCGTCGCACGCGGGGCCGCCGCTTAGCCGGTCCGTACTCGTTGCGTGGCGTGTGCGGTCGGCTCCGCTATTGCTTGGCGGTCACATCGGTGGCACAATCCGTCGAGCTTGCAACGATTGTTACGAGGAGGGCGGCATGCAGGTCGGCAACGTCATGAGCCCCGTGTCGGCGGTGGTGGGTCCTGAGCACACGCTGCGCCAGGCCGCCGCACGCATGGTGCAGCACAACACCGGCGCCGCCATCGTGATGGACCCGGCCCTGCCCGGTCCGCACGTGATCACCGAGCGGGATCTACTGCACGCGGTCGCTGACGGTCTCGACGTCGACGTGCAGCACGTCGGCGATCATATGAACAACGCGGTGATTACCGCGGCACCGACGTGGGCGATCGCACGGGCCGCGGAGTTGATGGTGGCCCACGCCGTACGCCACGTTCTGGTGTTTGACGGGGACGCGCTGGTTGGCGTCCTGTCCATGCGTGACGTCCTTCGGACCGGCGTTGTCGTCCCGGCGGTCGCCGCGGCGGCCCGGGCCTAGGGTCGTCGTCGGGAGGCGGCGGTGGTGGGGGCGGCGGCGGGTCGTCCGAGCGCCCGGTGTCGTCCGGCGCGTTGCGCAGCTGCCACCACACGTGCGCGACGAAGCCGGCTGCGACCAGTAACGCGTAGACCATGCCGAGAACGGGAACTCCGGGCATAGGCTGACTCTAGGACGTTCGCGGCATCTTGGCGAGTCGCATCGAACCACGGCGGGGCGCGAGTTCTCAAGCCTATCGGCGTCGCGGCCGATGGGAAGCATGTGGGTACCACGCTTGTTGCCATCACCGCTGCACCGGACGACGCCGCGGCCCGTGCACGCCGCGAGTTCACCGAGATCGAACTCGAGCACGCACTGCGCGCCACGTCCGCCCAGCAACTGCGGGTCCTGGCTTCGGCTCCCGGACGCGCGGGGGTCGACGCACGCCGGATCGCGGCCATCGAGCAGGCGATCGCCGACCGGATCGACCGTATCGTGGCTGAGCGGCGCACGGCGGCCAACCGGGACCCGAACACGCCCGGACCCGCCCGTGACGAGCTCGCATCGCGTCGGCGTCGACGCGCCGTGCCGTCGGTCGGCCGCGCGCACGTGCGCTCCTAGGGCGGATCGCCGGGGGCCTAGGCCCCGATGTGCGGCTCCGGAGACAGCTCCACGTGCACCATCGTGCGCTCGCCAACCGTGCGGACGTCGACGAGATCGACCAGATGACGCACGATCCACAGCCCGCGCCCGCGAACCTCGTCCGCTCGCGGGGGTTCGGTGCGCCACAGGGTGTCGCCGTTGAGCGCCGTGCCGCGGTTGCTCACCTCGATGACCAGGCGGCCGTCCCACCACGCCTCGACGAGGAACGGAGGGTCACCGTGCTCCTGGGCGTTCGCCACCAATTCGGTCAGTGCCACCGCGACATCCGCCGCGCGGTCGGCGAAACCCGCGCGGATGGCGATGTCGTATATCTCGCTGCGCATGCCCGGCGTCTGGCCGCGGACGGTGATCTCGGCGCGATATCGCACACCCCGCAGCATAGAGCGGGTCATCTCGGTTTCAGGCGTCAGCGGGCAACCCTTCCTCGGCGTCGACCGAGCATTGAACCACGCAGCGCGGTCACGATGGAGCAGTTCAGTCGATCGGGGGCGATTGCCGGGGCGTCGGCGGCAACATGTTAGGCCGCGAGCAGCGCGTCATACGCCGCCGTCAGCCCGCCGCGATCGTTGAGCAGCATCGCCTCGCAGCACGCGACGCCGATTGTCTTGGCCAATGCCTGGACGACGAACAGGCGCGTGCTCTGCAGGACGTGGGCGTCGAACGCGCCCGAGGAGATGTTCACGGTTGCGGTGATCGCGAGGTCGCCGACGCGTGGCAGCGACTTGCCGACCCCGT
>JADGPF010000012.1 GCA_017882585.1 Thermoleophilia bacterium | reverse complement strand
CGTCGGCGACGGGAGGACATCGAACTGCTCCTCTTCCATCGCACGAAGGTACTTCGCCCGAATCTTCGTCCCGGCCTCGCAGGTCGGGATGTCGAGATTGCGGCGCGAACGCGCCTCGAGCAGGGTGCTTCCGATTTCAAACATAGGCGGGCCCCGGCTGGTATGGCCATCGGGAGGCCGCATGCTAACGGATTTCCCGACCGCTGCGTCACGGCGGCACGCCGAGGAATCGGGCCGCGCCCCGGGGACGCCACCGGGGCGCGGAACTCAGTTGTCGAGGATCAGCTGACCCTCATGATCCTCGGCGTCGTCGGTCTCGGCGCTGGAGGCGGCTGCGGCGCCAGGGCGCGTCAGGATGCGCGGAAGGTCCGCCGCCCCGATCAGGACGGTGCGGGGCTTGGATCCCTCATGACCGGAGACGACCCCGAGGCGCTCCATCTGGTCGACCAGGCGCCCGGCACGCGCATAGCCGACACCCAGGCGCCGCTGGAGCAGCGACACGGATGCAGTCCCCTGTTGCACGACCATCTCGATGGCGCGCGTGAGCATCTCGTCGCCCTCAGGATCCGGTTCTTTTTGGGCAACCTCAGGTGGCCGCTCCATCAACTCGGTGCGCAGCTGCGGCTTGCCTTGGGCGCGCCAGTGGTTGGTAATGGCGAGGATTTCGTCCTCGCTCACATACGCGCCCTGGACCCGCTGCAGGCGGGAGGTGCCGGCCGGCCGGAAGAGCATGTCGCCGCTGCCCAGCAGGCTCTCGGCGCCACCGGCATCCAGGATCACGCGGGAATCGACCTGTGAGGACACGGCGAACGCGATCCGCGACGGCACGTTGGCCTTGATCATTCCCGTAATCACGTCGGCGGACGGTCGCTGGGTCGCCAGCAGAAGGTGGATTCCGACTGCCCGGCTCTTCTGGGCGAGGCGAATGATCGCGTCCTCGACCTCGGCAGGGGCGACCATCATCAGGTCGGCAAGCTCGTCGATGACCACCAGCATGTACGGCATGGGAGGCTCGCCGGCCAGCGCGCGCGCGGCATTCCAGTCACGCAGATTGCGGGCGCGGGCCAGCCCCATCAACTCGTAGCGGTTCTCCATCTCCCGCACCACGTTTGCAAGGACCGCCGACGCGTCGCGCATGTTGGTGACGACCGGGGTCAGCAGCTGGGGAATGGATTCGTAGTGGTTGAGCTCGACCTTTTTGGGATCGATGAGGATCATCCGCAGCTCGTTCGGGCTCGAGCGCAGCAGCAGCGATGCGAGCAGTACGTTCAGGCACACGCTCTTGCCGGTTCCGGTTGAGCCGGCGATCAGCAAGTGCGGCATCTTCGAGAGATCGATATAGACCGACTTGCCGGAAATATCCAACCCGAGCCATGCCATCAGCGGCCCGGCGTCGGGCGGGAACTCGCGGTAGATGTCACCGAGAGTGATCAACGAAGCCTCGGGGTTCGGCACCTCGACGCCGACGGCCTGCTTACCGGGGATCGGCGCGAGGATGCGCAGTTCCTCCCGTGCCGCGAGCGCGTAGGCGAGATCGTCACGCAGCGCGGTGATCCGACCAACCTTGGTACCCGGGGCGAGCTGAAGCTCGTAGCGGGTGACCCGCGGGCCGCTGACGGCGTTCGTGACCGTCGCGGTGACGCCGAAATGCGACAGCGCCTCCTCGAGCTTGTGCGACGTCTCTTGGATCAGCCCGTGCGGGACCTTTCCGGGCCCGCCCGTCCGGGTCAACAGGCGTCGGCTGGGAACGCGATAGCTCGGGCGCGGGTTGCGTGCCGCGGCGGCGGCCTTGGCGGCCTGAACCCGTGCGCCTGCTGATGCGGCGGCTGCGGCGGCGGCGAGCTGGCGTGCGTGGCCGTCGTCCTCGTCGTCGATCGCGTGCCCGACCTCGACGGGCGCCAGCCGCGGGCCGTTGGGCGGCCGCGTGCCGGTGCGTACCTGCGGGGCTGGTGCCGCCGCGTCGGCGTGTTCGTCGTCGTGCATGACCAATGCAGGCGACGGCGGCAGCTCGGATGGGAGGTCGAAGACATCCGGGTAGTAGTCGGCACCGTCGATAAGCGGATGCTCGGCGAGCGCAACCGCCGCCTGCTCGCGCGCCAGCGACGGTCCCGGGTCCAGGTAGGAGTACCCGACCGCGCTGCGGACGTGGCGGGAGATGTGCTGGCTGCCGCGGTACGCCGTGACGGTGGCCGTGGCCATGCCCTTGCCCATCTGGCGACTCGCCGTGGCCGCCCCACTCCCCGACCGGCGCAAGGTGCGTCCGAGCGATGCTCCGGTGATCAGGATCAGCCCCGCGACAACACCGACCACGACGAGGATCGCCGTGCCCGCCGTGCCCACGCTGTGTGCGGTGCCGAACCACACCGTCTCCCCCACGGCACCGCCGCGCATCTGCATGATCCGGGGATGGAACCACCCGGTGTGCGGGGCGCCATCAAGGCCGAATAGCCCGGCGGCGAGGGCCGTGCACAGGCTGACGGCAAGGACCACCGAACCGATCCTTAGCGCCGAAAGCTGCAGGAGGTCCTCGTCGAAGATGAGCATCCCGCCCAACACCGCCAACAACGGTGGCAGGACCAGGACAAGTCGACCGACAAACAACCGCAGGAAGTGCTCGAGCCAGCCACCCATCGGCCCGACACTGAAGCCGAAGTAGATCTGGGCGGCGAGCAGTGCGGCGAGCGCGACCAGCGCGAGGCCAATCAGCTCGCGGTGCTGATGGGACGGTCCGGCCGGCGACGCGCTGCGTTTGGCGGAACGTGACGGTGCTGGACGCGAGCGCTTCGTCGTAGCCGGGGGCACAGATCCTCCTCCGTGGTTCGGTTGGTACAGCGGTCCTGATGGGTAACCCACGTTCCAAGTTGGCTGATCGTGCGTGATGTCCTGCCCCGTCGACGCGCGCGCGCCGGGTCATTTCGGGCCGCCGGATTGGACCCCGACGATCCGGGGAATGCCTGATTTGCAGGTTCGCAACGCCTGGCGCGCCCCGGCGCGCTAGCGTTGGCGGTATCGCACAGGTTCGTGAACACCATCAAGGAGACGCCAGGCATGCCGTTTGAGCTTCCCCCGTTGCCGTACAGCTTTGACGCACTTGAGCCCCACATCGATGCACGCACGATGGAGATTCATCACGGCAAGCATCACCAGGCGTACGTGACCAACGCGAACGCCGCGCTCGAGGGCACCGCGCTTGCCGATGCGCCGGTCGAAGAGGTGCTGCGCAAGCTGAACACGCTTCCCGCCGACAAGCAGGGACCGGTCCGCAACAACGCCGGCGGTCACTACAACCACTCACTGTTCTGGGAAATCATGGGCCCCAGCGGGGGCGGTGACCCGACCGGTGAGCTGCTGGGCGCTATTGAGCGCGACTTTGAGAGCACCGATGAGCTCAGGAAAAAGATCAACGCCGCCGGTGTCGGACGCTTCGGCTCGGGTTGGAGCTGGCTGGTCGTCGACGGCGGCAAGCTGGCGGTGATCTCGACGCCGAACCAGGACTCCCCCATCTCCGACGGCAAGACGCCGATCCTCGGGATCGACGTATGGGAGCACGCCTATTACCTCAACTACCAGAATCGGCGCCCGGACTACCTGGCGGCGTGGTGGAACGTGGTCAACTGGGATGCGGTCGCGGCCAAGTACGCGGCAGCGAAGTAGCCCCACACAAAGCCGTCAACATCCAGGCGCGGCGCACCCGGCAACATGCAGGCCGGGCGTCGCGCCGTGTGGGTCGCGGCGCGCGGGCGCGCCGCGGACCTAGGCCTCGACGATGACCGGCAGCACCATCGGCCGGTGACCGGTCCGCTTGCGCACCACCGACGCGACCGCGTCATGCAGTTGGTGCTGGAGTACCGACACCTCCGTGACGCGATTCGAGGACGACGCGACGATGCTGCGCTCGATCTCGAGGCGGGCATGCTCAACGAGCTCGTCGTCGGCAAACGACAGCCCGCGCGTGATGATCTCGGGTTCCCCGATGAGGCGGCCGGTGTCCGATTCGATGCTGGCGACGATCACGATGACCCCGTCGTCGGCGAGGTGGCGCCGATCGCGCAAGACCTCGTCGCCGAAGTCGCCGACGCCGGTGCCGTCGACGTAGGTCACGCCCGCCGCGACGTGGTCGACGACCGCCGCGCGCTCCGCGCCGATCTCCAGCACATCGCCGTTGTCGAGCAGGAAGATATTCTCGGCCGGCGTGCCGAGCGACCGTGCGAGATCCTCGTGGGCCCGCTGGTGGCGGCGCTCGCCGTGGATCGGGGCGAAGTACGTGGGCCGCAGGAGCTGGAGCATCCACAGCAGGTCGCCCGATGTTCCGTGGCCCGAGACGTGGATGCGCGGATCGGATTTGCTGGTGATCACGTCGGCCCCGATGCGCACCAGTCGGTTGATCGTGTCATTGACCGCGAGCTCGTTTCCGGGCACGGTGCGGGAGCTGTAGATGATCGTGTCCGAAGGCCGGATCGTGACCTGATGGTGCTCGCCGCGCGCCATGCGCGACAGGGCAGCCAGCGGTTCCCCCTGCGAGCCCGTGCAGATGATGACCTGCTCGTCGGGCCGGTACTCTTCGAGATCGTTGAGACGCACGAGCGTCTCGGGCGGGGTCCGCAGGCATTGCAGGTTCGTGGCGATGCCGATGTTGCGCGACATCGACCGGCCGACGAGGGCGACCACCCGCCCGTCCTCGTAGGCGGCCTCCATGATCTGCTGGATCCGATGGATGTGTGAGCTGAAGGTCGTGACGATGACCCGACCCGGGCAGGTGGCCATAACGCGCCGCATCTGCTGGCCGACCGACAGTTCGGTCTGAGGCTCCGGCGGCTCTTCGGCATTCGTCGAATCCGCCAACAGCAGCGTCACGCCGTCGGCACCGAGCCGCGCGAGCGCGGGGATATCCGAGGCCGGCGCGCCTGCGACGGGAGTGTGGTCGAACTTGAAATCGCCTGTGTGCACGATCGTCCCCGCCGAGGTATGCAGCGCGACGGCCAGGCAGTCCGGAATGCTGTGGGTCAGCGGGATGAACTCGGTGCCGAACGGCCCGAGTTGGGGTCCCGGTCCCGTCTCGACCTCGATGAGCTCCGCACGATCGAGGACGCGGTGCTCGTCGAGCTTGGCGCGGACCAGCCCGAGCGCAAAGCGGGGTCCGAGCACGCGGGTCTTGCCGAGCGCCCGCAGCAGGTATGGGAGGGCGCCGATATGGTCTTCGTGCCCGTGGGTCAGGATCACGGCCTCGAGTTGGTCGGCGCGCTCCTCGACGTAGCTGAAGTCGGGAAGCACCAAGTCAACGCCGAGTTGATCGGGCTTCGGGAACGTCACGCCGCAGTCGATGATCACCATGCGCTGCTCATGCTCGACCACATACATGTTGCGGCCGATTTCGCCGGTCCCGCCGAGGGCGATGACGCGGACGGGGCTAGCCACGGGCGAGGATGCCGTGTTGCTCCAGCACGCTCTGCAGGATATGGCGCTCCACCGGGCTTGCCTGGACCATCGGCAAGCGCATGCGGTCGGACGGGATCAGGCCGAGCATCTCGAGCGCGGCCTTGATGAGAATCGGGTTCGCAGTCACAAACAGGGCAGCATAGAGGTCCTGCAGGCTGGCGTCGATTGCGCGGGCTCGCTCGAGGTCTCCCGCTATCCCGGCGGCATAGATCTCCCCCATCTCCCGGCCGACCAGATGCGACGCGACCGAGATGACCCCCGCGCCGCCGAGCTCGGTGACGGCCAACAGCAGATCGTCGTTACCCGCGTACACGGCGAGGTCGCGGGCGTTACAGATGGCGCGCAGCTCGTCCAGATCCTCGTGGGCCTGTTTGACCCCGACGATGTTGGGAATTTCGGCGAGCTCGGCGAGCACCGTGGGCTCGAGATTGAGCACCGAGCGCCCCGGGATGTTGTAGACGATCACCGGGAGCCCGACGGCGGCGATCGCCGCGAAGTGGGCCACGATGCCCTCGCGCGGCGGCTTGTTGTAGTACGGCGTGACAGCCAACACGGCGTCGCATCCGAGCGCGGCAGCCTGCTCGGTCAGGTGCACCGAGTGGGCGGTGTCGTTGCTCCCGGTATTGGCGATGACGGGTGCCGCGTCGCCGATCTCGCGTTTGGCGAGTGCATACAGCTGCAGCTTCTCGGCATCGGTGAGCGTCGAGGCCTCGCCGGTCGTGCCGGCAACGACGAGCCCGTCGGAGCCGTGGCCGAGCAGATGGTGCATCAGCGCGACGGTAGCGCCCTCATCGACACGCAGATCCGCATCGAACGGCGTCACCATCGCGGTCAGTATCGCGCCGAACACGACGTCATCTTACAGGCGCCTCCGGGGTTGCGGTCCGCACGAAGTTGGGCAGGATGACGGGGTGACACACGAGCCCGTTTCGACGCCCGACGACCCTCGCCTGGACGTGTTCCGAGGCCTGCGCTCGAGTGAGCGCCGATTTCTGCGCCCCCCGCCGGCAGGCGCCCGCGAGATCCCGTGCTTCGTTGCCGAAGGTGGGCTGGTCGTCGGCCGCGCCCTGGCCGCCGGATGCGTGCCCCTTGGCATCCTCGTCGATGCCGCCGAACGCGACGGGCTGGAGTGGGCGTCGGCGCCGGGGGTTCCCGTGCACGTCGCCGACCTGGCCCTGATCCGCGACGTCACCGGTCTGGGGGTCGTGCGCGAGGCCATCGGCGTGTTCGCGCGCCCTGCGGAGTACTCGGCAGTCGCGCTGATCGCCGGTGCCCGTCGGGTGCTGGTCCTCGAAGGCGTCGCCAACCCGGCGAACCTCGGGGTCATTATCCGGAGCGCCGCGGCGCTTGGCGTGGACGCCACGCTGTGCGATGCCTCGTGCAGCGATCCGCTCTACCGAAGGGTGGTCCGCGGCTCGATGGGTGCGGTCTTAACGCACCCGTGGGCGCGGCTGGACGCCCTGCCGGGAGGGGTCCACCCCCTGCGCCAAGCGGGCTTCGCGATCATTGCGCTGGTGACCGACCCCGGCGCTGCACCGCTCGATGTCGCGGTCCGGGACGCTGGCGTGCGCGTCGCCCTGGTACTCGGCGCGGAGGGGCACGGAATCTCGCCCGCCGGCCGCGCGGCCGCGGATCGCCAGGCGACGATTCCCATGCACCCCGGGGTCGACTCGCTCAACGTCGGAGCCGCCGCCGCGATCGCCTGCTACCTGCTTGGCAACCTCAGGTGATGCACTCGACGAAGATCTCGTAGGAGACCGTCCCGGCCCCTGATGGCAGGAAGTGGACCGTCCAGCCGGTCGGCGCGGTGTTGTCGGCCGACGGATACGGCTCAGTCCCGATCACCACGCCCTGGGACTGGTCGAGGATGCGTCCCCCCCCGCCGGTCGCCGAACCGGCCGGACAGACGACCGATTGGCTGACCTCGAGGCCGGCCTGGCCCGAGAACGAACTCGAGACCAGGTGCGTGGTGACGCTCGCCGAGCCCGATCCGGCCGGGCCGGTCGGTCCCACGGGACCCGTCGGGCCGGTGGTACCCGTCGCCCCCGCTGGTCCGATGGCGCCATGCGCTCCGGGCGAACCGGTGCCACCCGGCAGCCCGGGAGCGCCCTGGGGCCCGGCGGGTCCCGTGGGACCGACCAGGCCCGAGCCGCCGGTGCCTCCGCCCCCGCTGCCTCCAGAGCTCAGGCTCATCGTCAGGACCTGGTTTTGCAGGTTGGTCAACAGGCCAGCATCGGCGCCGACCTGCGCGTTGAGGGCCTGGATCTGCTGCGACGCGCCGGAGAGCTGACCCGTCAGCGCTCTGACGCTGGACTGCAGCGTGGTGACCTTGGACTGCAGCGTGGTCACACTCGACAGCGGCGCGTACTTGACGGGCTTCGGCTTGGGTTTCGGCTTCGCCTTGGCCAGTGCCGTCGCGCCCGAGCCGACCAGCGCCAGCGGGACGGCAACGATCGCCAGACTGCTCGCGACGACGACCATCCGTCGCCGGGGAGGTCGGCGGCGTTCGTGGTGGCGGTCGGACATCGTGCAAGGCTCCTCGAGATCGGTCTCGGGCCAATCATCGGCACGCGGCCGGGAAACCCTTACGCCCGCCCGGCCCCGTCCGCGCTCGTTGCGGACATCGACTCCCCGCCGCGATCGAGAACCGCGGCGTGTGCCCGTGCGTTTGCCGCCAGCGCCGCCTGGCGTTCACCGGGGCCGAGTGCCTCGGCGCGCAGCATGCGCGACTCCAGCTCGAGCGCGGTCAGGACGTCACGCCGCGTCCGCTCGGGGTTCGTGGCGGCACCCACCACCCCCGCTGCGGCGTCGGTTAGGCCCAGGTAGGTCTCAAGGGCGGCTGCGCGCACCGCGCCGGAGGCATGCTGGGGGATCGCGTACCGGGCCGCCATCAGCTCGCGTTCCCAGGACCCGACACTGCGCCGATACCGCAGCACGCCAGCGGCGGCGGTGGACGCGAGGCCCGCCGTGACGCCACCGGCCCGGCGCGAGACGTCGGCGAGCACGCCGACCAGGCGTGCCCGCGCGGCCGCGTTGGCCGGATCGGTGAGCCATGCGCGCGCTGCGCGCACCAGGACGTCGGCGGCATCCGATCCGAGCTGTGCGGCCACTCGCCGGACCAGGCGCAGCAGGGCCGTGGTCATCGGCGCGTGCGGCCCTGCTCACCGCGGCGCATCGCGCTAGCGCGCACCGGCCGCGTTCAAGGCGGCGATGTCCTGCTCCGAAAGGCGGACCGTTGCCGCGTCGGCGAGCTCGGCGACCTGGGCGGTGGAGGTTGCGCTGACTACAGGCGCCGAGATCCCCGGCCGGTGCAGCAGCCAGGCGATGGCGACCTGCGTCTGGGACACCCCGTGGCCAGCCGCGACGCGGTCGACGACCTCGAGCATTCCCCACCCCCGAGCGTTCATGTAGTCGCGCTCCACGCCGGCGGCGCGACCGCTGGTCGGGATCGGCTGGTCGGGCCGGTACTTGCCGGACAGGAACCCGCGCGCCAGGGCGTAGTACGGGGCGACGCCGAGCCCGCGCTCACGGCACAGCTGCTCGAGCGGTCCCTCGTAGCCGTCGCGGTCGAGCAGGTTGAAATGCGGCTGGTGCACGGAGAACGCCACCACGCTCTGGGCGGCGCTCACGTCCAACGCGGCGCGAAGGCGTTCGGCGGTGTAGTTGGACGATCCGATGGCGCGGACGAGTCCCTCGCTGACGAGTTCGTCGAAGGCGGCCATCGTCTCGGAGAGCGGCGTCGCCGCATCGTCTTCGTGCGCGTAGTAGAGGTCGATCGCATCGATCTGCAGCCGTGCGAGTGAGCCCTCGACGCCACGGCGGATGTGCTCTCGTGACAGGCCCTTTTCGAACTTGCCCGAAGCCATTCCGACCTTGGTGGCGATCACGACCCGGTCCCGGGTCCCCCGTTCTCTGAGCCAGCGGCCGATGATCGTCTCGGACTCGCCGCCCTCGTTGCCGGGCACCCAGCCGGAATAGTTGTTGGCGGTGTCGATGAAGTTGCCGCCGAGTTCAAGGAACCCGTCGAGCACGGCGAACGACGCATCGAGGTCGGCAGTCCAGCCGAACACGTTGCCCCCCAGGCAGATCGGGGAGACATCAAGCCCGCTGTTGCCGAGCGGGCGGCGCGGTGCCAATGGGCGGGTCATGAGTCCTCCGTCGGGAACAGCAGGGGTTCGAGGCCGAGCGTGAGGCCCGGTCGTTCGGCGACGCTGCGCACGGCGAGGATGACGCCGGGCATGAAGCTCTCACGCGAGAGCGAGTCGTGGCGGATCGTCAGCGTTTCTCCGAGGCCCCCCAGGATGACCTCCTGGTGTGCGACGAGGCCGGGCAGACGCACCGAGTGGATGACCGGGTCGCCGTCCATCAGTGCGGCGGTGCGCAAGGCAGTGCCCGACGGCGCGTCGAGCTTCTTGTCGTGGTGGAGCTCGATGATCTCGGCGCGCGGCATGTGGCGCGATGCCTCTGCAGCGAAGCGCATCATCAACACCGCGCCGACGGCGAAGTTGGGTGCGATGACTGCATTGGCCGGCCCGGTGTCCGCGCGAGCGCGGATGTCGTCGAGCTGGGCGTCAGTCAGTCCGGTGGTCCCGATCACGCCGTGAACCCCCGCGGTGAGGTACGCGCAGGCGTTGTCGAAGACCGACGCCGGCTGAGTGAAATCGACGGCGACGTCGACGTCGCCCGCCGCCAACGCCGACGCGACGTCTGGGAACGTGCCGGGTCCAGGCGTGAGCGTGGGGTCGACCCGCGCGACGAGTTCCATGCCTGCGGCGGCGGTCACCGCGTCGACGACCGCGCTGCCCATGCGTCCGGCGGCCCCGGTCACCATTACCCGGATCATCAGGCGAGGGCCCCGTGTGCGAGATCGAGCGAGGCGGCCTCCGCCAGGTGCGGTGTCACCTTGGCGATGCCGGCGCGAATCAGGTCGGGGTTCGGTCCCACGGCGGCGACGCTCATGGACTCAGGCTGCCAGAACTCGCCCGCCAGCGCCTGGATGTCGGAAGCTTGGACGGCCTCGACACGGTCGATGATCTCGTCGATGGTCAGCAGCTCGGTGTCGGTGACGACCGCGCGGCCGAGGCGGTTCATGCGTGTCCCGGGCGATTCGGTCCCGAGCACCAGGCGCCCCTTGAGGTGGTCCTTGGCGCGACGCAGTTCGGGGTCCTTGACCGGTTCGTCGCGCAGCTTGTGCAACTCGGCCTGGATGATCGCACAGCACGTGGCCAAGTTGTCCTCTCGCGTGCCCAGATGCACGACGACTTGGCCGGCGTCTGCGTAGCCGGCGGTATAGCTGCCGACCGAGTAGGCAAGGCCACGCTTCTCGCGCACCTCCTGGAACAGGCGGCTGCTCATCAGGCCGCCCAGCATCGTGTCTAACACGGCTTGGGCGTGCCGGCGCGGGTCCGAACGCGTCAGCCCCGGCCCGCCGATGCACAGGTGCACCTGTTCGGTCGGCTTTTGCAGCAGGGCCAGCTGCGGCCGACCGTGGTGGGCCGGAACCGGTGGCTCGGCGGGCCCTCCGCCGGGCAGGTCGCCCAGCAGCGAATCGGCGAGCGCCACGAGCGCATCATGGTCGACGTTGCCCGCGGCCGCGACGACCATGTTCGGCGCGCGATAGTGGTCCGCGTGGTAGGCGGCGATGTCCGGCTTGGGAATGTTCGCGACGACCTCGGCGGTGCCGATGACGGGCCGCCCGAGCGGCTGGTCCGGGAAGATCGCCCGGGCAAGCAGGTCGTGGACCTGATCCTCGGGATCGTCGGCATACATCGCAATCTCCTCGCAGACGACCTTCCGCTCCTGATCGAGCTCGGCGAAGATCGGCCGCATGAGCATGTCGGCGATGACCGGGACGCCGCGTTCGAGGATTTCGTCCAGCACGCGGATATAGACCACCGTGTAGTCGCGCCCGGTGGCGGCGTTCACCTCACCTCCGAAGCCGTCGAAGATCTGTGCGATCTCCTCGGCGGTGTACTGCGGAGTGCCCTTGAACAGCAGGTGCTCAAGAAAGTGCGAGACGCCCGCCTGAGCGGGCGTCTCGAACCGTGACCCCACACCGATCCAGATGCCGAGTGCCACGGAACGGACACCCGACATCGGCTCGCTGACGACGCGCAGACCGCGGGATGTCGTATCCAAACGGGGGCGGTCGCCAGCCACGGCTAGTCCTCTTCGGTCAGCCGGCGGCGGCGGCGGCGCGGCGGGCGCGACTGGCCGGCCTCGATGACGGCATCTTCCTCGCCCGCATCGAGCCCGTCGCCGGGGATCGGCTCGCCGACGTCCTCCAAGCCGACGATACGCAGGCCGACGCGGCCGCGGGCCTTGTCGACCTCGACGACCCGGACGTCGACCACGTCACCGCGGTTGATGACGTCCTCGACCTTGTCCACGCGTCCGGACGACAGGTTCGAGATGTGCAGCAGGCCGTCCACACCCTTGGTGAGCTCGACGAACGCGCCGAAGGTCGTCGTCTTGACCACCTTGGCTCCGTTGAACACGTCCCCGACCTCGACGTCCTTGGTCATCGCCCGGATCGTCTCGACGCAGGCCTTGGCCTTCGCGCCCTCGACGCCGTAGACGCTGACGGTGCCGTCGTCTTCGATCGAGATCTCGACGTTGTACTCCGCCTCCAGACCACGGATGGTCTCGCCGCCCTTGCCGATGACCGTTCCGATCCGCTCGGGATCGATCTTAATCGCGGTGATCCGCGGGGCGAAGTCCGAGAGCTCCTCGCGCGGCCCGGAGATGGCGGTCTGCATGATCCCGAGGATGTGCAGCCGACCGCGGCGGGCCTGCTCGAGCGCGTCGTG
>JADGPF010000086.1 GCA_017882585.1 Thermoleophilia bacterium | reverse complement strand
GCCAGAACGACGACCTGGCGCGCCCGCTCGGTGAACCTCTCGAACAACGAGATCTCCTCTTCGCCAAGCAGCCGCTGCGGATCTCAGCAACGACTGCGCCGACCGGGCAGTACCCCCCAGGTGAAACTGCTGCCTGGAGTCACTCGCACCCGACAATCCGCGCGGGAATGTCGTCCTGCGTCCATCTGTGCAAGGCCATGGATTCTAGCAGGGACGATCGTCCCTCCGCCGAAGTACCGGATCTCAGTTCCCAAGCGGTATCTCGACGGTCACGCCGCCGGCCTGAGCGGCACGGCGCATCCCGGTCCCCAGGGGCTGCGGCGCCCCCTCACAGCACGTCTCGACCTTGCGGTGGCAGCGGTCGCACCACGCACCGTTATGGCGCCAGACCAACGTCTGTTCGCAGGCCGGACAGGGACCCATTGGACGAGTATGGCAGCGGCGCCCGACGCACCCCCGCCAGGACGCGGGTTCCGCCGACGCTGCTAGTGACGGACCTTGCGGTCCTGGTCCGGGTAGGCCAGCAGCCCCATCTCCCGCGCACGACGCACGGACTTGCTCACGATCGCCTGCTGACGCCGTGACAGCCCGGTAATCCGGCGCGAGCGGATCTTGCCGCGCTCGCTGACGAACCGGCGCAGCGACGGAAAGTTCTTCCAGTCGAGATCCTCGGCGGGCAGCGTCGGTCGACGCTTGCGCTGGGCGGGTGCTGCGCCCTTGCCCTTCTTGTTGGACCGACTGCGGGCCCGCGGCTTAGCCATCAATTCCCCATAGATCGTGCGACAGACGGCCCGGGATGTTAGCAGGCCACCTGTCGCGGTGGGACGCCGCTGCCGGGCTCACGTGCGCATCGCCGGAAAGAGCACGACTTCGCGGATCGAGCTCGCGCCGGTCAGGAGCATGACCAGGCGGTCGATGCCGAGCCCGAGCCCGCCGGTTGGCGGCATCCCGTGCTCGAGCGCCACGAGGAAGTCCTCGTCCATCGGCTGGGCCTCCTCGTCGCCGGCGGCGCGATCGGCCTGCTGCGTCGCAAACCGCTCGGCCTGATCGTCGGGATCGTTGAGTTCGGTGAACGCGTTGGCGATCTCCATCCCGCCGGCGAAGGCCTCGAAGCGTTCGACGGTGTCCGGATCGTCGGGCGTCCGCTTGGCGAACGGTGACAGCTCCAGCGGGTAGTCCAAGAGGAACGTGGGCTGGATGAGCGTCGGCTCGAGCGTCTGGGTCAGCAGACCGTCAACGAGCTTGGCCCAGGACTCGGACTCCGGCGCGTCGTGGCCGGCGGCCCGCATCGCTGCGCGCAGACTGTCGGGGTCACTGTGCGTGCGCACGTCGATGCCGCTCGCCTCGCGGATCGCGGTGCGCAGGTCCAGCCGGCGCCACGGGGGCGTGAAGTCGATCGTGTGCTCGCGCCAGTCCACGCGAGCCGAGCCGGTGGCGGCGATCGCGGCATGGGCGACCAGCTGCTCGAGCATCTCGGCGACCGCGCGGTAGTCCACGTAGGCCTCGTAGGTCTCGACCATCGTGAACTCGGGGTTGTGCTTATAGCTGACGCCCTCGTTGCGGAAATCCTTGCCGAGCTCGTAGACCTTCTCCAGGCCGCCGACGATGCAGCGCTTGAGGTACAGCTCCGGCGCGATGCGCAGGTACAGGTCGCGGTCGAGCTGGTTGTGGTGGGTGACAAACGGACGGGCCGCTGCGCCGCCATAGATCGGCTGAAGGCAGGGCGTCTCGACCTCGATGAACCCACGTGCGTCGAGAAAGGCGCGGACCGCTGCAATCGTCTTGGCACGCACGATGAACGCGCTGCGCACGTCCGCGTTGCTCATGAGATCCAGATATCGCTGCCGATAGCGCGTCTCCGGATCGCGCAGGCCGGCGTGCTTGTCGGGTGGCGGGCGTAGGGACTTGGCAAGCAGCTCGACGGCGGTGACGGCGATCGACAGCTCGCCGCGCTTGGTGCGGGTCACCGGCCCTTCCACGCCGACGAGGTCGCCGAGATCCAGCGACAGCAGCAGGTCCATGGCGACCTGACCGAGGCGGTCCAGCGAGGCCCACAGCTGGATGCGCCCGTCGCGGTCCTCCAGGTCGCAGAACGCGAGCTTGCCTTGGCCGCGGCGGCCGGTCAGACGCCCCGCCACCCGCACGGTCTGCGCCGACTCCTCGCCCGCCGCCAGATCGTCATAGGCGGCACGCACCGCCGCGGTGCCGACCCGGTTGGGAAACGCGCGCGGGAACGGATCGACCCCGTCGGCCCGCAGGGTATCCACCTTCGCGCGGCGTTCGGCGACCAGGCGCTCGAGCCCCGAGCCCTCGGCGCCCGGACGGTCGGCCGCCGACGGATCAGGCGGCTGCGTCACCCGCCTCAATCTTCACGATTTGGTACTCGATGACCCCGCGCGGCGCCGGGATCGCGACCTTCTCGCCCTTCTTGCGGCCGAGGATCGCCTTGCCCACCGGGCTCTCGTTCGACAGACGCCGGTTGCGCGGATCCGCTTCGGCGGAACCGACGATGGCGTACTCGATGGTCTCCTTGGACTTGGTGTTCTTGAGGGTCACCCGTGCCCCGATGGCGACGTTGTCGGTGGCGATGTGTTCGGTGTCGACGATGCGCGCGTTGCGCAGCTTCTGCTCGAGCACCTGGATCCGGGTCTCGATCTGCGCCTGCTCGTTCTTGGCGTCGTCGTATTCGGAGTTCTCGGAGATGTCACCGAATTCACGTGCCGCCTTGATCCGCTCGGCGACCTCGCGTCGCTTCGTGGTCGAGAGGTGTTCGATCTCGTCCCGGAGCTTGCGGTAGCCCTCTTCGGTAAGGATGACTTCGCGGTCCATCGTGATCGGTTCTCCTTGCGTCAGGAGCGGTGGGCACGCACGCGGGTCGCGCGCGTGCAGAGTGCCGGGCGGCGCCGAACGCTAGTTCAGGCCTGGGGCGGTTGCAAGCGGAGCCCGCTCGGCGAGCACCACGAGCCGGTCGAGGACACGGTCGAATTCCTCAATCACCAGCAGCTCGGCGATCGCGTCGTGGTCGACGGGTTCGCCCGCCAGGTACCACGGGTAGAACTTGCGCAGATAGTGCACGCCGCGCCGCTCGCCCATGAGCGCGACGATCTCGCCGGCAAACCCGCGCAACTCGTCGATGACCCCCGGCAGCCCCGGACGCTCGGACGGCCGGCCGGTGGCGATCGCGCCGTAGAGCCACGGGTCACCCAACCCGGCGCGTCCGATCATCACCGCGGCGGCACCGGTCTGGACGGCGACCTCGTAGGCCGCACGTGGTGTGGTGATGTCCCCGCTGGCGATCACCGGGACATCGAGCGCCTCCACGAGCGCGGCCGTGATGCGGTGATCGGCGGCTCCGCGGTACTCCTCGACGGCGGCCCGCGGATGGATCGTGACCGCGCGGGCGCCGGCATCGGCGAGGCGCTTGGCGACCTCCACCGGGCGGGCCTCGGCCGGCGTCAGCCCGCGACGGATCTTGACGGTGACGGGGATCCGCACGGCCTTGGTGCACGCGGCGACGATCGCGGCCGCGTGCACCGGGTCCGCCAACAGCGCCGCGCCGGCGCCGGTCTTGCAGATCTTCGCGACCGGGCAACCCATGTTGATATCGATGAGCGCGGCTCCCTGCGCTTCGGCGGCCCGGGCGGCTTCCGCCATTGCGTCGGGCACCGCGCCGAACAGCTGGATGCCGGTCAGGCGCTCCTCGGGATCCAGGCGCAGCATCTCAACGGTGCGCGCGTTGCCGTGATGGACGCCCATGCTGGCGACCATCTCCGAGACCGCCAGTCCCGCCCCGTGGCGCTGCGCCTGCACGCGAAACGGCGCGTTGGCGATCCCGGCAAGCGGTGCCTGCAGGACGCGGTTGGGCACGACCAGATCGCCGATCGCAAACGGCTGTCCGAGCGGCCAGTCCCCGTTCGGTGCCGCGAAGGCGGCCCGGTCGGCGGTTCGGTCGATGATCGCGCCCTTCATGCGCTTTTTCACCGTGGCTCCTCCGCCACGCGCCGCGGCGGGCCGGCGTTCGCGTTCAAGCCGTAGATCATCCGCAGTCCGTCGAGGGTGAGCATCGGCTCGACGTGATCGATCTGGGTCGACAGTTTCGCCACCATCCCCGACAGCCCACCCGTGGCGACCACGGTCGCCGTGCCGGACAGTTCTTCGCGAATCTGTGCGCACAGGCCGTCGATCATCGCAACGGTCCCGAGCACCAGGCCCGAACGCATGCTCTCCACGGTCGACCGGCCGATCACACGCTCCGGCGGAATCAAATCGACCTTCACCAGGCGCGCCGCACGACTCGTCAGCGCATCGAGGGACGTCTCCATGCCCGGCGCGATCACGCCACCCAGGTACACGCCGGTGTCCGACACGACGTCAAGCGTGGTCGCCGTGCCGAGGTCGACGACGATGCACGGGCCACCGTAGCGCCGGTACGCGGCGACCGCATTGACGAGCCGGTCCGCACCGAGCTCCACCGGGTTGTCGATCGCCAGCGACATCCCCGTGCGGATGCCCGGGCCGACGACGACCGCCGGATGGTCGAGGTACTTGAGCGCGAGCTGGCGATAGCCGTTGGTGAGCGTCGGTACCACCGACGAGACGATCATCGCGTCAAGTTCGTCGAGGCTCCCGCCCCGGAGGCGCAGGATCTGGTCGTGCGACGCCGCCAGTTCGTCGGCGGTCGCCGAACGCTCGGTCGAGATGCGCCAATCGTGCAGCAACTCGTCGCCGTGGAAGACCCCGGCGAGTGTGTTCGAGTTCCCGACGTCGATGGCGAGCAGTGCCGACCGCATGTGCGCCTAGTCCTCGGTCGGGACGTCGTCGGGCGACTTGAGGATCTCGAGGGTGACGTCCTGGGTCGTGTAGACCTCGACGCGGGGAATGATCCGGGACGGGCGGCTCTTGTCCCAGACCCAGACGTCCTCCATGACGATGTGAAACAGCGGGTACGCCGCCTGAGGGATCAGTTCGCGCTCGAAGCGGTTACACAGGTACGTCGCTTCCTGCGTGCACACGCAATACCCGAACAGCGGGTAGACGTCGGCGTATTCGCGCTTGAGGCGCAACTCCAGCTCGGCGTCGTACTCCTCGAGCTCATCCGTATAGGACATGGTGGGTTCCTTGAGCGGCGCGGTAAACGGAGATCTTAGCCGAGCACCCCATCCGGCCACGGACGTACCGGCTGTTCGGCCGGATCGAGCGCGGCATCGCACGCAGCGAGCGCACGACCGTCAGGATGCACCAGCTCGGGCCCGAGGTCTAGCAGTGGTATGAGCACGAAGCGGCGCTCGGTCAGACGCGGGTGCGGGATCTCGAGGTCCGCCTCGCGCCAGATGCCCCCGTCCCAGAACACGATGTCACAGTCAGCCGGGCGCGGTCCAAAGCGCACCCCGCCGCCGGTGCGCCCGAGGCGCCGCTCGGCCCGTTTGGCGACCGCCAAGAGGGCGGGCGGAGCGAGCTCGGTGCGCACCCGCACGACCGCGTTGAGGAAGGCGGGCTGGTCGGTGATCTCGCGGGGTGCGGTGTCGTAGACCGGGCTGATCGCCTCGATCTGAACCCCGCCGTCGCGCAGCGCGTCCACCAATCCCTGCAGGTTCGCCAGACGATCCCCCAGGTTCGACCCGAGCCCGAGCCAGTAGGTCGAGGACCGCACCCGCTCGATCCGCACGGCCGTTTCCCGGACGGTCTGCGCAAGGGCGACATGGGGCTTTCGCAGCTCCACCAGCACGCGCTGCGCAAGCGGCTCAGCGAGGGCGCGGTCGGCGATCCGACCGGCGACGTGCTCGAGCAGGCGCTGGGGCGGGCCAGCCACGATCCCCGCCACGGACGCGGCGAGGGCGGCGTAGTCGACGGTGTCTGCCAGGGCGTCGCTGGTGACGCCTTGGCAGCGCAGCAGCTCGAGCTCGAGGTCGACCACAAAGCGCTGGCCGAGCTCCTGCTCGGCGTCGACGACTCCGTGCCGCCCGTAGACCTCCAGGCCGCGGATGATCACCGTGACGCGCTCGCTCATGCGCGAGCTCCCGCGATCGCCGTCCACACGCGCAGCGCGTCGACCGTCTCGGCGACGTCGTGCACCCTCAGGACATCGGCACCGTGGACGATCGCCGCGAGTCCGCCGCCCAGGCTCCCGGCCATGCGGCCCTCGATCGGCCGGCCGGTCAGCAGACCGATCATGCCCTTGCGCGAGAGCCCGACGACAACCGGCCGGCCGATCGCGCGGATGCGCTCGAGCCCCGCCACCAGCGCCAGATTGTGCGCCAGCGTCTTGCCGAAGCCCACACCGGGGTCGACCAAGATGCGGTCTTCCCGGACGCCCGCCCGTACGGCGGCGTCTATGCGGCCCTCCAGGAACCCGATGACCTCCCCGACGACGTCCTCATAGGTCGGGTCGTCTTGCATGTCGCGCGGCTGCCCGCGCATGTGCATCAGGCACAGTGCAACGCCCCGGTCCGCCACCAGCCCGAACAGCTCCGGGTCGTCGCGACCCGCGCTCACGTCGTTGACCAACACCGCGCCGATGCCGATGGCGGCATCCGCGACGGCCGCGTGGGTCGTATCGATCGACAGCGCCGTGTGCGGTGGACGTCTGGCGAGGTCCGCGAACAGGGCCTCCAGCCGCCGCAGCTGCTCGGAGGGATCGACGCGCTCGGCCCCGGGGCGCGTGCTCTCGGCGCCGAGGTCCACGATCGCCGCCCCGTCGTGGGACATCTGGTCGATCGTTCGGCGCGCCGCACCCGACGCAAGGTGCTCGCCGCCGTCCGAGAACGAATCCGGGGTGACGTTGACGACGCCCATCACGCTCGGCGGGCGTAGCCAATCGAGGGGATCGCGCCCCATCTGGGGCGCGCTCAGCTCTCGGGGATCGGCTGTCCCGGCGCCGGTGGCGGGAAGGGCATGCGGACCGGTGCGTCGGAGGCCGGCGCGGCAGGACCGTCGAGGGCACGCTCGCGGCGCTCGGCCTCGTCCTTGGCCCGGAAGACGTCCTCCTCGGAGGCGCCGGCCAGCAGGGCCAGGAACTCTTCACGCTCGATCGTCTCACGGGTGAGCAGGACCTTGGAGATCGACTCCAGCGCATCGCGGTGCTCGACCAGGATGTCGCGCGCGCGCTGGTGGGCGTCCTCGATGATCCGCCGAATCTCGGCGTCGATCTCGCGGGCGGTCTCGTCCGAGTAGTCCGGCTCCGAATGGATGTCGCGACCCAGGAACGGCTGGCCCTGGGCATGACCCAGCACGCGGGGCCCGAGCTTCTCGCTCATGCCGAACCGCATGGTCATCGCCTTGGCGGTCTGGGTGACCTTCTCGAGGTCGTTGGCCGCACCGGTGGTGATCTCGTTGAAGACGACCTCCTCGGCGGCGCGCCCGCCCAGGGTCATCGCCATGCGGTCTTCGAGCTCCGCCTTGGTCGAGTTGAACTTGTCTTCGGTGGGCATGGAAATCGTCAGGCCGAGCGCCTGGCCACGGGACACGATGCTGATCTTGTGGACCGGATCCGCGTTGGGCAGGTAATGACCGACGAGGGCGTGGCCCATCTCGTGGTATGCGGTGACCGATCGCTCTTTCTCGGACAGCAGCCGGCTCTTCTTCTCGGGACCGGCGATCACGCGCATGATCCCCTCTTCGAGCTCGAGCTGCTCGATCACGCGCTTGCCCTTGCGGGCCGCCAGGAGCGCCGCCTCGTTGATGAGGTTCGACAGGTCCGCGCCCGTAAAGCCCGGCGTCTGGCCGGCCAGCGCATCGAGGTCGATCTCCTTGGAGATCGGCTTGCCCTTGGTGTGCACGCGCAGGATGGCCGAGCGTCCGGACCGATCCGGACGGTCCACGACGATCTGCCGGTCGAACCGGCCGGGGCGCAGCAGCGCCGGGTCCAGGATGTCGGGCCGGTTCGTCGCGGCGATCAGGATGATGTTGTCCTTGGCCTCGAACCCGTCCATCTCCACCAGGAGCTGGTTCAGGGTCTGCTCGCGCTCGTCGTGACCGCCGCCGAGCCCCGCACCGCGGTGACGACCGACGGCGTCGATCTCGTCGACGAAGATGATGCAGGGCGCGCTCTGTTTGGCCTGCTCGAACAGGTCGCGCACGCGGCTGGCGCCGACGCCGACGAACATTTCCACGAAGTCCGAGCCGGAGATCGAGAAGAAGGGCACGCCCGCCTCTCCCGCGACCGCACGGGCCAGCAGCGTCTTACCGGTTCCGGGAGGACCGAACAGCAGCACACCCTTGGGGATGCGCGCACCGAGGGCCTGGAACTTCTTGGGATTCTCCAGGAACTCCTTGATCTCGTGCAGCTCCTCCACGGCCTCGTCCGTACCCGCGACGTCCCGGAACGTGACCTTCGGCGCATCCGGGGACATGCGCTTGGCGCGCGACTTCCCGAAGCTCATCACCTTCGAACCGCCGCCCTGCATGCGGTTCATCAGGTAGATCCAGAACACGATGAACAGCACGAACGGCAGCAGCGTCTCGAGGAAGCTCCACCACGGGTTCGTCCCGCGGCCGCCGATGCTGTACGGCGTCTTGGAGGCCGTCAGCGCCTGGGTGAGCTGGATGTCGTTGTCCGGGTACCCGCTCGAGTAGCTCTTGCCCGCCGTCGTCGTGACGTTGAACGTCTGGTCGGGGAGGTTGATGGTCGCGTTCTTGACCTGGTGGTTGTCGATCATCGTGATCAACGCAGGGAAGTCCGGCGGCGGCGGTCCCGAAGAGCTCGTCGAAACCAAGCGCTGCGCCACGAAAACGAGCAGCAGCAGGATCAGAATCGGGAAAAGTGCGCTCTTGAGAAACTTGTTCACTACGCCCCCGCTCCGGGACCGTGGGTTCGCTGCGCACCATGCGCCGGGATGCTCTGCCACCGCAGCGATGCGCGCCGGGCGCACCCTGCCTGGTCAACTGCATTCTTGCCGAGAATAGCAGCGTGTGCCATCACGCTTGAGGTGGGTCGGTTCCGGGGTCGAGAACGGCAATGTACGGCAGGTGGCGGAAGCGCTCACCGTGGTCGAGCCCGTACCCGACCACGTACACGTCTTCGAGGTCAAACCCGACGTAGCGGGTGTCGAGTCCGCGGCGGCGGTGACCGGGTTTGGTCAGCAGCGTGCACACCTCCAGCGAGGCCGGCTCCCGGGATGCCAGATTGCGCAGCAGATACGACAGGGTCAGGCCCGAGTCGATGACATCCTCGACGACGAGGACGTTGCGTCCGGCGATCGGTGAGTCGAGATCCTTGAGGATGCGCACGACCCCCGAGGAGTGGGTCTTGGACCCGTACGACGAGACCGCCATGAAATCGAGCTCGCATGGGATGTCGAGCTGGCGGACGAGATCGGCGATGAAGAACACCGCGCCCTTGAGTACGCCGACGACCAGCAGGTCCCGACCGCGGTAATCCCCGGAGATCTCCAACGCCAGCTCGTCGACCCGCTCTTTCAGGCGTTCCGGGCTGACCAGCACCTCTCCGGGTCGGGCATCACTCACGCGGGGAGCACCTCCAGCACGACAGCGGATTGACCGGGTCCGGCGAGCGCACCGGCCGAAACCCGGTGGCCGGCCACCCAGACGGGGATCTCGTCGGCAACGACGATAGGAACCTGCGTGCGCAGGCGGGCGGGGACTCCGTCTGCCTGCAAGATACGGCCCACGCGGGCATGCCCGCCACCCGGCAGCGCGATTCGGTCTCCGTCGCGCGGACCGCGGACCTCGATCCGTACAGCCGGCGGGATCGTCACCCGGCCGGCCTCGGGCGGTGCCCCGTACCCCGCGCGGCCTCGGATCACCGACGCCCCGAAGCGCACGGTGCCGGGTACCGCGAGCGTGACCGGCTCCGGCGCCGGAGCCGGCGCGCCAACCACGACGAGCGCGCCACCCTCGCGCACCACCGTCCCCCCGGGCACTTGCGTACCAGCGAGACCACCGGCGACGGCCAGGACCCTGCGGATCGCCTCGGCACCGAGTGCGTCGCCGCCGAGGCCGTGGTCGGTGAGCAGGCGCCGGACGAGGATCCGCCGCATCGCATCCGGCTCAGCGGCGAGTGCGTCGATGTCCAGTCCGTCCCGGTCCCGACAGCGCGCCCAAGCCGCGTCGGTCGCTGCGGCGAGGATGGCATCCTCGTCGCGCAGCCGGTCGGCCAGCTCGGCCACATGGCGCACCGCGCCCGGATGCAGGCCCGCAAGGGTGCCCATGAGCTCGCGGGTCCGGACACGCGTATAGGCGGGGTCCCGGTTGGACGGATCAGCCACCGGCGCAAGGCCCGCGCCCGCGCACCAGGCCGCCGTCTCTTGCGCATCGACACACAGCAGCGGGCGCACGAGGTCGCCACTGCGCGCGGCCATCCCAAGGGCGCCGGTACGGCCGGTCCCGCGTGCCATGCGCATGATTACCGTCTCGGCCTGATCGGAGGCCGTGTGCCCCACCGCGATCACATCCCACCCGTCGCGCCGGGCGATAGCCCGGGCCGCCGCGTAGCGCGCAGTTCGCGCGCGGTCCTGAAGGCCGGGCCCGTGTTCGAGTGCGAGGGCAACCGGCGTGAACGGACACCCCAGGCCCGCGGCGACCGCACGCACCCCGTCGACCTCCGCGCGAGCCTGCGGCCGCAGACCGTGGTCGATGCTCACGACGCCAACGGGCCCTGGATGGTTCGCCACCAGGGCGTACAGCAGGCACAGCGAGTCTGCGCCGCCGGAGACCATCGCCAGCACCCGCTCACCGGGGGCCGGCGCACGCCGGGTGCGCATGTAGTCCGCGATTCGTTCCAGCACGGGGTCCCTCACCCGCCAAGTATGCCCCGTTCGGGCATGGCGCGCCGGATTCCCCGAAACGGGCTACACGCCGAGTTGGCGGGCGATCTCGGCGAGGTCACTCGCCGTCACGGGACCGTAGATCGTCGAGACCAGGCGACCGCGCGCATCGACGATCGCAGTCGTGGGCAATGCCAGCCCCCCGTACCTCGCCAGCAGCGTGCCGTCGGCGTTGGTGCCCATCGTGTAGGTCGCCCCGACCGTCTTCGCGAATGCCCGGCTGGCGCCGTCCTGGTCGAGGGCGGCGATCCCGAGCACCGTCGCACCGGGGTGTGCGGCTGAGAAGTGCTCCAGCGCGGGCATCTCCGACCGACACGGTCCGCACCACGACGCCCAGAAGTTCACCACGACGGGCCGCCCCCGGTACGCCGCCAGACGCACCGGCGCGCCGCCCGAGAGGTTTGGCACCGAAAACACAGGAGCGGGCGCCCCGCCGGTGAGCTTCAGTTTGGACGGCGTATTCGCGGACGTGCCCATCGAGCAACCCGCAAGGACCACGCACGCTAGGCCAATCGCCGTCAGGGCTGCGAAGATGCGACGCACTGGCGTGACGTTACCGCAGACCCGCAAAGGCCATACCGATGACTGTGTTGCACGAGACCATCAACCGCCTCGATCGCGAACTCGGCGCGCGCATGCGCGGCCGCGTGGCCCGACGCGGGCGCTTCGCACGGACCCTGGCGGTGGCCGGCGGCGTCATGTCGCCGCTCTATCGGATCATGGTCTTGGCCCTGATCTTGTGGCGCCCGACGCGGATGCGCGGGATCCGGGCGCTGATCGGCGCCGTCGCCGCCGCCATGATCGCCCGACGCATGCGGGACGGGATCGCCCGACCCCGGCCGGGCGTGCGGGCGGAGGGCGGTCTGCCCAGTCGCCACGCGGCCGCAGCCGTTGCGATCGCGGGCATCGTCGCCGAACGCCGTCGGCGGCTCAGCCTGCCGATGGCCGTGATCACCGCCATCGGTCTGAGCGGACGAATCAGCACCGGTGACCACGACCCCGCCGACGTCGTCGCGGGAGCGGTGCTGGGCGGTGTCGTCGCGCGGGTCGTCGCGCGCGTGGGCCGGTCGCGCAGCCCGGCTCCGGGAGCCGACGATGATGAGGCACCGTCCGTGCGCAGCTAGACTCCGCTCCCCCGCCGGGACCGTATGGGCCCCGGACACTGGACATGGGAGACGCGGTGGGTATCGAGACGCTGGGAGTGGTCGGCGCGGGCGTCATGGGCAGCGACATCGCGTTCGTGGCGGCCCTCGCGGGCAAACAGGTGATCATCTGCGATGTCGACGCGACAGCCCTCTCGGGTGCCACGGACCGCGTCACAAGCCTCGCGGCCCGTGCACAGGCGCGCGGGCAGCTCGGTCCGGACGACGCGGCGGCGCTCTCGGCCCGCGTCGCCACGACGAGCCGCGATGAGGATCTGGCGGTGTGCGACCTGGCGATCGAGGCGGTCAGCGAGCGGATGGATCTCAAGCGAATCATCTTCGCCCGCCTGGATGCGATCCTGCGCCCCGGCGCGCTGATCGCCTCAAACACCTCGGGTCTCTCGATCACGGAGCTCGCCGCGTGCACGACGCGCCCGGAGGCGGTACTGGGCATCCACTTTTTCAATCCCGCCGCCGTGATGCGCCTGGTCGAGCTCATCGAGGGCCGCCAAACCAGCGCGGACGCGATGGATACCGCCGAGGAGCTCGTGCGCCAGCTCGGCAAGGCCCCGGTACGCGTACGCGAATGCCCCGGGTTCCTGGTGAACCGGATCCTGGTCCGGGCGATGGCCGAGGCATATCGGCACGCGACCACCCACGGGCTCGCTCCGGCCGCCGTCGATGCCGCCGTCGCAGAATCCGGGCCGGCTCCGATGGGCCCGTTCGCCTTGGGCGATCTGATCGGGCTCGACACGATGGACCACATCCAGCGCGACCTCGAACAGGCCTACGGCGAGCGGTTCACCGATGCCGGTGCAATCGCCTCGCAGGTCGCGCAAGGGCGCCTGGGCCGCAAGAACGGCCAGGGTTTCCTTGAGGCCGACGAACCTGCGCCCGCGGTCGGGGACGAGGCGCGCGCCGCGGCGCAGCGGTACTACTACGGTGCGCTGGACGAGGCGCTGCGCTGCCACGACG
>JADGPF010000085.1 GCA_017882585.1 Thermoleophilia bacterium | reverse complement strand
GAGCAGTCGATCGAGCAGCGGGGCATCCACGGAGACCGGGATCGCGGGCGGAAAGATCCCGACGAGTCGCCACTCGTCGGCGCGCGGGCTGATCTCCTCCCAAAGCCCGTTGACCAGCGGGTCCGGCAGAGAGTAGTCGATGCCAATGACGCGGGCGATGTCGTGCGCGCGCAGGCCGCGGAACATCGTGATTTGCCAGAAGTACTCTCGGACCGTGTAGTTGCCGAACGAACAGTGCACGGTCTGCTCGAGGTCGGTCACCGCTCGGGCGGCCCGGCACGCCTTGTCCACGAGGGTGGTAAAGCTTCCCGCCGGGTCCTCGCCAAGCAGATCGCCGGTAAAGGCGTCCTGGCCGATTTCGTCCATCGTCCAGCCAGCGAGCATGTTCGGAACCCACGCATCGTCGTAGGCGTGATAGTTGATGATGTCCCGGAGCGTCGTCGTGCGATCGGCATCGCGACGCTGGAACTCGACAGGCATCGACATCTGCCATTGATCGGGCCGGATCTGGCCAACGACGGCGTTGAGGGCCTGGTCGGCCATCACGAACACGTCGGGCTCCGTCATCGGTCGTCGTCTCCCTGAATCATACGCGTCCGCTGTATTGTCTCGCGAGAGTGGTCAACGCCCGATCTCAATCGGGCGCACGCATGCCAGTTGACCGCCGGCTGCAACGGCGCCGGTGAGATCGGGACGGCGCAGATGAGGATAATCGATAGCGGACGTGATGCGTTGCACCGTGCGCAGCTGGGTCTGCGCTGGCGCGCATTTCGCGGCGCGACGGCGCTCGTGCGCACGCCTGTGCGATTTGTCGTCCGCGAGAGCCTGTTCTATCCGATGCGACCCTTGGTCGCGGCGATCGCCCGACGTCGCGGGGGCGACATGGGCGATGCGTGGCGCGTGCTGTTGCGTGGATCGGGCAACGCGTTCGCCTACGATCTTCGAGGGTACGGGTGCAAGGTGGTCGTGCGCCACGGGACCGTCGACGTCTTCCTGTTGTGGGAGATCTTCGGTGTGCCTGCGTATTCGGTGCCCGAGGCCGTTCGTGATGCACTTGCTCGCGACGGGCGACCGATCCGTCTCGTCGACCTGGGGGCGAACGTCGGGTTCGCGGCGCGGTTCCTGTCGACCCAGCTGCCCGTGGACTCGATCGTCGCCTACGAGCCGGTCGCGGCGAACCTTGCGGCGCTCTCTCAGAACCGCGATGTCGAGACCCGCACAGGCGGCCCGACCTGGGAGGTCGTCCCGGCGGCGGCGACCACACGCAGCGAAGACGTGCGCTTCGGGCATGGGCATTCGACGGCAGGGCGGATCGTGACGGACGCCCGGGACGCGGCCGTCGTCCCTGGTCGCGACGTGATTCCCGACCTGACCGACGCCGTGCTGCTCAAGATGGATATTGAGGGCGGCGAATGGCCGATCATCGCCGACGAGCGGTTCGCGCGCACCGGCGTCCGCGCGCTCGTGATGGAGTTTCATCCCTGGGGCTGCCCCGCGCCGGATCCGATGGCGTACGCGTGCGATCTGCTGGAGATCGCCGGATTTACGGTCCACGAGGTATCCGCGACCAGCGCCGGCGTCGGCACTCTCTGGGCATACCGGATGTGACCGTCTGATACCGGTGACGGACCGCGGTTGACCCCCTCGCGCACGCTGTGGGAGGATCGGGACGTTCCCCCCAACAACAGCATCCGCCGTGAGCTGTCGCGGATGCTGTCCACGTGTACGACACGTCCCGACGGGCCGATCTGGGCCTGTCGTCAGTGCGAACCCAAAGGAGCACCATGGCGGTTCACCGGGTCAAGAGCTCAGCCGATGCGGACGCGGCCGATGACGTCTACGTCAGCACCGATCCGTCGTGGAGCGCACCGAAGTACAAGATGCCCGAGGACGAGTGGGATGGTCGGCACGCGTACGAGCTCATCCGCGATGAGCTGATGGTCGAGGGCAACGCGCGCCTGAATATGGCGACGTTCTGCCAGACCTGGGCCGAGCCCGAGCTCCTGGCGCTGATGGCCGAGAGCTTCGACAAGAACATGATCGACAAGGACGAGTATCCGCAGACCGCAGAGCTCGAGCTGCGCTGCGTGAACATGCTTGGCGACCTGTGGAACGCTCCGGATACCAAGGACGTCATCGGCACGTCGACGACCGGGTCGAGCGAGGCCTGCATGCTGGGCGGGATGGCGCTGCTTCGGCGCTGGGAGCAGCGCCAGCGAGCCGCCGGCCGACCCACCGACCGACCCAACATCGTGGCGGGGTCCAACGTGCAGGTGTGCTGGCACAAGTTCGCCCGCTACTGGAACGTCGAGGAGCACCTCGTTCCGATGGAGGGCGACCGATTCATCCTGAGCGCGGAGGAAGCGGTCAAGCGCTGTGACGAAAACACGATCGCCGTCGTCGGCATTCTCGGCTCGACGTACACCGGCGACTACGAGCCCATCGCCGAGATCGGCGCGGTGCTCGACGACCTGCAGGAGCGCACGGGGCTGGACATTCCGATCCACGTGGACGGCGCCAGCGGCGGGTTCGTCGCTCCGTTTCTTCAGCCCGACCTCGAATGGGACTTCCGCGTGCCGCGGGTCAAGTCGATCAACGCCTCCGGGCACAAGTACGGCCTCGCACCACTCGGCGTCGGCTGGGTACTCTGGCGCGACACGAAAGAGCTGCCGGAGGAGCTGATCTTCCGGGTCAACTACCTCGGCGGCGAGATGCCGACATTCGGGATCAACTTCTCCCGGCCCGGCGGCCAGATCGTCGCCCAGTACTACAACTTCGTGCGCCTCGGCCGGGCCGGATACCGAAAGATCCACCAAACGGCGCAGGACGTCGCCAAGTTCCTGGCCGGCGAGATCGGGTCGATCGGGCCTTTCGAGATCATTACGGACGGATCCGACTTGCCGGTGCTGTCGTGGTCGCTGCGTCCGGGCCAGAACTTCACGTTGTTTGAGCTATCGGCACGCCTGCGTGAGTACGGCTGGCAAGTGCCCGCGTACACGATGGAGGACAACCGCTCGGATCTGGTGGTCTGCCGGATCGTCGTGCGGCACGGGTTCAGCCGTGATCTCGCCCGGCTGCTGTTGGCGAACCTTCACGACGTGCTGAACAACTTTGCCATCGAGCCCGAGCGGACCCCGTCGGCGATTCACAAGGAAGGTTTCCGCCACTAGGGCGATCATGGCGGTGCATCACACGCCACGTGCGCCGTGGTCGTCGCGGTGCGTCGGCGCACGGCGTGGGCGGGCCTGCGGTGAGCGGCGCGTCCGATGAGAGCTGCCCCATGGCGGCTGAACGCGGCGATTGCGGTGCTGTTCATGATCGGCTCCGCGTGCTTCGCGCTCGGCACGATTCCCTGGTACGTCAACGCGGTTGGGGTCGTCGCGGATGCGATCACGTTCTTCGTTGGCTCGATCTTCTTCACGGCCGCATCGTTTGCGCAGTTGCTCCAGGCCCAGAGTCCCGCGATGGTGCCGCCCCCGGACGGTGACGACCGCACGCGGCGGGTGGTGGTCGTGCGCGCGTGGGTCCCGCATGATCGCGGTTGGTTGGCGGCGGCGACGCAGTTCCCCGGCACGCTCGCCTTCAACGCGAGCACGGCGTTTGCGATCGCCACGACCCTGACCGAGGCGCAGACGCACCGCCTGGTGTGGGTGCCCGATTTTGTGGGCTCGATCCTGTTCCTGGTCTCCAGCGCGTTCGCGATCCTCGCGCTTGGACCGCTGTTGGAGCTCGAGCCGGGGTCGCTCGCGTGGGAGATCTCCTGGCTGAACATGATCGGATCGGTCTTCTTCATGGTCTCCGCGATCGCCAGCTACGTCCTGCCTGGCAGCTCCCAGGCTGTGGACCCCCGGTGGGCGAACCTCGGCACGTTCCTGGGCGCCCTGTGCTTTTTCGCAGGCGCCGGGCTCATGCTTCCGGAATGGACCCACGCGGTACGTCGCGCTCGTGAGGGACCCGCACCCGATGACGCTGCTGTGGCATCGGCTCGGGGCACCTGACCACGTCGTCGCCAATGCCAGACGCGCCACGGTGATCACCGTGCGGCCTGTGCCCCCACGCGAAACAGGAGGATCTCGCCGGGTACGAACCCACGACGTTCGTAAAGCCGCTGGGCCGCCGCATTTCCGGCCATCACCGAGATCACTTGGTCGCTGATCCCGCGGACCGCCAACTCGGCGTCGACGGCATCGAGGAGCGCGCTGCCGACCCCCCGCCCGCGCTCAGCGGGTGAGACGACCAGCGTGAGCACCTCGGCAAAGCGGTCGGTGAACGGGTACGTGTCGTCGGGTCCGGCGCGCAACAGCACCATCGTGTAGCCGGTGGTGATGCCGTGCCGATCGGCCATGATCAGGAACCCATCGCCGGCCTCGATGTGCCGGCGGTAGTTGGCGCGGCACAGCTCCCACGAGAGTCCGTCGTCCGCCTGGACGGGTACGGCGGCCACCTCGCGGTGGTGACGGTGGAGTGCCAGCCACAGCGGCTCGAGGTCGTCGATGCGCTCGACCCCGGCGATGGAGAGGCACAGCCCGCTGCCATCGTTCCGCGCGGACGCGCGCTCGGTCACCGGGCTGCTCCGACCCCGAGCGTGACCGAGAGCGGTGTCTTGGGCGCGTTGGTACCCGTCAGGGTGACCGTCACCACGTCGCCGGGGTGCAGGCGGTTGAGCAGTGCCGTGAGCTGCCCGGTCGTCGCGATCGGATGCGCGGGCACCGCCGGTGATGCCGTCGGCTCGGTGTCGATTGCCGTGATCGTCTCGCCGGCGCGCACGCCGGACCGGTCGGCGGGCGACCTATGCTCGACCTGCACGATCCGCGCACCACGCGGCGTACCTGCGATGACCTGCACCCCGAGGAAGCCCGTGTATGCCTGTGACCCGATGGCGAGTCCCGGCGACGGGGCACCGAGGGCGATCTGCTGCTCGGTTGCCAGTGCCGGCGTGAGGGGGATCGCAAACCCCGCGTGGCCTGACGACCCGCCACCGGCCGCCGCGGTGTCGATGCCGATCACCGAGCCGGTGGCGTCCACGAGCGGGCCTCCGGAATCGCCGGGTTGCACGAGGGCGCTGGTCTCAAGGAGTCCGGTCAGGTGCTCGGTGGCATGCGAGCCGGCGTCGCTCGCGTCGACGTTCTGATTGATCGCAGTAATGATCCCGGAGGTGATCGTCGGCGCTCCGCCACGCCCGCCGACGTTGCCGACGGCGCTCACGCCGATGCCCCGGACCGCATACCGAGAGCTGCCGAACGGCGCACGTCGCAGCCCATGGGCACCGATGAGCTGTAGGACCGCGAGGTCGCCCGCAGCATCGATTCCGACCATCCGCGCGTGGTAACTGTGATGGTTTCCGAGGTCGACCGCGCGGATGCTCGTGCTGCCGGCGACGACGTGATTGTTGGTGAGGACCAGACCGGTGGCCGAGACCACAATGCCCGTGCCCGCGGCGTAACTGCCCGACTGATATCCGAGCGATGCGGTGAGGTCGACGATGTCGGGCGTGATCGTCGACGGGCGAACCGGAGCAAGCACGACCCGATGCTGCGATGCGACACTCACCTGGCCGAGCGCGACGGCGGCGCGCGAGGCCCCGCAGGCGACGCTGAGCGTCCAGGCGCGAACGCGCGTTGCGCGCGGAACCAGCCAACCTGAGCTCAAGGAACCGTTCGGGGTGGCCACGACGCCCGTGATCACGGTCGTGTGACGGCCGTCGCTGGCGCGGACCTGGCAAAACCAGCCTGTCGGGTCGGTGGCGGCGACGGGCACGAACTGGCCGCGCCGCGCGATCCCGCCGCGCGAGGTGATTGCCACGGATCCCGCTGGGGCCGTCGCGAGGCCGGTCGCCGCCATCACCAGGACGGCCGCGCATGCGGAACCAAGTGGGAGGCCGATCCAGTAGATCGTGCGCCGTCGTGCGGCGTGCTCGCGCGCGCCGGCGGAACCAGCGCTCGGAGGGCGACCCTTGGGGATGTGCGGCATGTGGCGTCCGGACGCTGGAGGACCAGATGGGCTGCGCGGGCCGAAAGCGTTGCGGAGGCCCAGTCTGAGCGTAGTCGACCCCGAGGACTGTGCCTCGGCGAATGACCGCACCGACGGGATCCCATCAGGTCCCGTCGGTGCGCGCAAAGTTCCCGGTTCCACCGTGCGCCGTGCGCCGCTATGCCAGGTCAATCTCCGGGCACAGGTAGACGTCTTGGATCGCGTTCAGCAGCGCGACCCCGTCGGCCATTGGCTTCTGGAACGCCTTGCGCCCGGAGATCAGGCCCGAGCCGCCGGCGCGCTTATTGATCACCGCGGTGGCCACCGCGTCATGGAGATCGTTTGCTCCCGATGCCCCGCCCGAGTTGATCAGCGGGATGCGCCCCAGGTAGCAGTTGGCAACCTGGTAGCGGGTCATGTCGATCGGGTGGTCGGACATGAGCTCGCTGTACATCCTCGGATCCGACTTGCCGAAGTTCAGGTCGACGAATCCGGGCGCCGCGGTCTCCGGCAGCTTCTGCTTGATAATGTCGGCCTCGATCGTGACGCCGATGTGGTTTGCCTGGCCGGTCAGGTCGGTCGCCACGTGGTAGTCCGGACCGCCGGACTTGGTCGTGTTGAACGCCGCGTTGCGCAGGTAGCACCACAGCACCGTGGCCATGCCGTGCTCATGGGCGGCGGCAAAGGCGGCGGTGACCTCCTGAATCTGGCGCCGGCTCTCCTCCGACCCGAAATAGATGGTCGCGCCGACCGCGACGCAGCCCATCTCGCGCGCCTGCTTGACCGACGCGAAGATGATCTGGTCGTAGGCGTTCGGGTACGACAGGAACTCGTTGTGATTGAGCTTCAGCAGGAACGGGATCCGGTGTGCGTACTTGCGGGCGGCCAGGCCGAGCGCACCGAGGGTTGTGGCGACGGCGTTGCAGCCGCCTTCGATCGCCAGCTCGACAATCCTCACCGGATCGAAGTACTCCGGGTTCTTGGCGAACGATGCGCCGCCCGAGTGCTCGATGCCCTGATCGACCGGAAGGATCGACACGTACCCGGTGTTGGCCAGGCGTCCCGTGCCGAACAACGTTTGGATCGATCGCAGCACAGGGATGGAGCGATCCGAGTTGATTAGGACGCGGTCGACATAGTCGGGGCCGGGCGTGATCAGACGGCTCGCCGGAATCGTGGTGCAGCGGTGATCCAAGAGCCGCTGTGCGGCATCGCCCAGTACCTCAACGATCGCGTCAATACCCGCTCGGTTCTGTGTCCCCATCCACATGCCTCCAGAGTCGTCCAGTTCAGGAATATCACCCTGACCATATCCCAGCCCGGGGGTGGAACTGGGCGTCGGCGAACGGAATCCCACCAATCAGTCGACGATGTGGCGCGCCGAAACCGCGGTCGGCGGTCCGGTGACTTTCGCCGCGTGCGGACCGCGTCCGATGACCTGTCCGCCGATCGGGAGCGTGCCGAGCGCGGCACGGGGCCAGCACAGCACAAGCAGGCCGATGAGGGTGAGGTTGCGGATCACCAGCCACCCGATGTCGACGGTGTGCAGGTCTACGAGATCCCAGTAGTGCACCGGGAAAAATGCCTGCGTCAGCAGCATCGCGGCCACCATCGTCGCCAGTGCCGCGCGCCCGTAGCGGCCGGGCACGAGCATGGTGACCGGCAAGAGCCAAATCATGTATTGCGGTGAGAGCACCTTGCCGGTGACGGTGAGCGCGACCATCGTGGCCGCCGCGCCGGCGATGAGAATCTCGACGTCGCGGCTTCGGTGGGCGCGCGCCAGGAGCCGAGCGCACCACACCGCACACACGACCACCAACACGACGAGCACGAGCGTCAGCACCAGGCTGAGTAGTGCCGCCCGACCGCCGCTCAGCCCGAGGCTGCCGTAGTTGTGGACCACGTGGACGTACGTGCCGGTGGCCACGTGCGCGGCCAGGAGCACGCTCGATGCCATGGACTCGATCTGGGGAGGCCGGCGCACGTTGTAGGCGATGAAGTACCACGTGCCCGACGGCGTGATCGCCGCGAACGGCACGATGACCAGCGCAACGAGGACGAGCGACGCGACCGCCCCGCGCAGGGCTGCACGCCAGTCGACCCGATGGGCCTGCCAGATCACCAGCAGCGGCAGCAGTGCGATCGGCACCAGTTTGATGAGCACGCCGGCCGCGAGTAGGGCCCACATGAGCTTCCAGCGCTCGGTCACGGCGGCGTACAGCAGCCATGCGATCACGGCCGCGACAACCAGGTCGAAGCGCGCCTGCACGAGCGACCCCAACATGAGTGGCGAGACGGCGATGACCCCGCCGGCGATCGCCTGTCGCACCGGCGAATACCCGAGCGCGCGCGCCGTGGCGACGACGCCAAGCAGACACACGCACAGGCACGCGAGCATGAGCCCGCTAAATGCCGTCACGTACTGGCCCGGAAGCCACCAGGTCAGATAGAAGATGCCCGTCGCGCCGGGCGGATACTCGATGCGGATGTCCCGGTAGGCGAGTGCCCCGTGGGCCATCATCCGGGCGTAGCCGAAGTACAGGTTCACATCCGGGTTGATCTGGTTGTCGGTCCAGATCGAGAACCGTTGCAAGGGGACCGTCCACACGAAGATCGCCAGCGCGATGAGGCCTGCGGGGAGTGCAAGGCGACGGGCCTGGGTCATCGCGGCGGGTCCGTCAGCGTCGGCGCTGCGGGCGCGGTCCTCGGGCTCAGCGGCGTCACCGGCATTCAGACAACCGGCTCCGGCGTGGCGGTCGCGGCCTGGTCGGCGCCCGTGGTGGCCGGGTCCCGACCCGACGATGCCCGCGGCCAGCACACCACCAGCAGCGCGATGAGCGCGAGGTTACGCAACGTCAGGATGTGGATCACGTAGATCTGCACCTTGGAGATCTCGGCGAAGTGGGTCGGAAAGTAGGTCAGCGTGAGCAGGAACACGAGAACCGTCAGCGCGACGGCGGTGCGGCCTCGTCGGCCTTGCAGGATCAGGGTCACCGGCAGCAGCCACATCATGTACTGGGGCGAGAGCACCTTGCCGAAGACGGTCAGGGCGACGATGGTCGCGGCGGCGCCGGCCACGATGATGCCGCGGTCCGCGGGCGGGGAGCTGCCCGCCAGCAAGCGCCAGGACCACCACGCGCAGACGGCGACCGCGACGGCGAGCACCACCGTCGAGATTGTCGCGACCACCGCAGGCGCGGTGCCGTGCACCCCGATGCTGTGGTAGTTCTCGACGACCCGGAACCGGTAGTGCCCGTATTTCGCCAGCAGCAGAAACAGGTTGGAGGTCAACGATTCGAGTTGTGGCGGTCGGCGCAGGTTGTAGCCGACGAAGTACCATGACCCCGACGGTGCGATGATCGCGAACGGCAGGATGCCGACGATGACGAGCCCAGCGGAGATTGCCGCGTCGCGGATCGCCGCCGTCCACCCGCGCCGGTGCGCATGCCAGATCAGGAGCAGCGGCAGGAGTGCAATCGGCACGAGCTTGATCAGTACACCCACCGCGAGCAGGATCCACATCAGGCGCCAGCGCTCGGTCACCGCGGCGTAGATCATCCAGGCCGTCACGGCGGCGACTGCCATGTCGAAGCGCTCGAGCACGATCGGGCCGAGCAACAACGGGGCCAGCGCGATGATCCCGCCGGCGATGGCCTGGCGCACCGGCGAGAGCCCAAGCGCCCGCGCGGTGGCGACGACGCCGACCAGGCAAATGCACAGGCAGACGAGCATCACGGCGCTCAGCGTGCCGCGATAGTGGCCCGGCAACTGCCAGACCAGCCAGAAGATGAACGTCGCGCCCGGCGGGTACTCGATATGGAAGTCGCGGTAGGGGACCAGCCCCCGTGCCATCAGGCGGGCGTATCGCAGGTACACGTTGACGTCCCCGGCGTCGGTGCGCCGGGTGTAGAAGGCCAGGCGCTGCAGCGGCCAGGCCCACGCGACCACTGCCAGCGCGATCAGCCCGACCGGCAGGGCAGCAGCGCGGCGGGTCATCCGGCGGTCGCTTCCGGGATCGGCACACCGTCAGTGGCGTCGGCCACCGGTGCCTCGGCCCGCGGCAGCGGCCGGGGCCAATGGGGGACGATGGCCACGAGGACGAACGGCAGGAACCACGGGATGTACAAATAGAACCAGTAGTTGAGGGTCAGCTGCAGGCCGATCATGAGTGTGCCCGAGAGCGCGGTCAGCGTGAGGAGATCGCGTTCCCGTGGCCATCGGACCATGGCGAGCGCGGCGAGGGCGACGATCGCGATCAGCCCCAGCTGTACCGGCCTGAGGCTCGGATGCTGCCCCCAGATCGAAAACGGCGTCTGGCGTCCGAGCTGATAGCTGACCGTCCGCGTCCAGAAGGTATGGACACCCCGCACCCCGTCGAGCAGGAGCACCCAGCCGGTCAGAACGGCCGCCGCCCCGAGTCCCGCTGCGAACCACAGCGATCCGCGGGGCCGCTGCCCGCGTGGATACGGATGGCGCCACCACAGCGGTAGCAGGATGGCCGGCGTCAGCTTCGCGGCGATCGCCAGTCCGAGCATCAGGCCGCGCCCGAGCGGTCGGGCGGCGGCGACCAACCCCCAGATGAGCATCGCCGCGACCAGCGCGTCGTTCGTGTTGCTCTCGAGTGCGTAGGCCGTAAACGGGAAAGCCGCCCACGCGGTTGCCAGCGCGATCCCCAGCCGGAACCCGCTGAGCCGCCATCCAAGCGCCAGCAGGCCGACGACGCACAACACGTCAAAGGCCGCGGAGGCCGCGTGGGCGGCAGGCAGCGAATCCCAGCTGCCGTGCCACGGTGCGGCGACCTCGAACGGCACAACGGCGAGGTACGTCAGTGGGCCGTACGTGTCGCAGTGACCGCACGACGCGGGAAACGTCCCGTACGGGATGACCCCGTGCACGATCTGATGCGCACCGATGACTCCCGCGTAGCCGACGTCGATCACGTTGGAATCGAACGCGTTGAGCGAATAGCGCAGCCCCAGCGCGAGCATCAGCACCGCGATCAGCAGCCATGTCGGAGCCCAGCCGCGAAACGACGGCGTGTGACTGTCGTCGGGACTCGCCGCCGGCGTCGTCCCGCCACGTGACCGCTGCGAACGCACGCGTCGGGTCCCCACCAGCGCCATGCGGATCGCGAGGTAGGCCAATGGCGGATACACCAGTGGCACAGAGCGGTAGATGTCGCCGGCGTTGAACCAGATCAGTGACACCGAGAAGCTCAACAGCACCGCCAAATCGAGCGTGCGCCAACTGACCACGCGCCGGATCTCGATGAGCGGGATGAAAAACAGCGCGCATAATCCCGACCAGATCCACGGGTCGTTGATATGCCGTCCGAACGCGCCCCAGTACCCGCGGGCCATCATCCAGGCGACCTGCGGGCCGGTGCGCGTCTCCTGGATCTCGGCTGTGTTGTCGTCGATCAGGACCTCGGCCTGCGTCGTCTCGAGCCCCTTTGCGCCGGTCGAGACGTAGTACACCGTCCATTGGTGGGAGGTCGGGTCGTATTCGGGCGTCGTGCGGGAGACCGGATGGCTGCGGATCCAATCCCGGACCGCCTGAGAGCGATTCGCCAGTTCGACGACCGTGTGGGTCGACAGCGTGGGCAGGTCGCCAGCGTGCCGCGCCGGGTGCGCGGGCGTCGTGGACACCGTCGCGGTCGTCGGCGACTGGCTCGCGCGGACGGCGCCCAATGCGACGACATGGCCCACCATGAGTCCCGCCACGACGAGCACGGCAATTGCGGCCGCGCGCACCCGCCCGCCTATTGTCAGCGGAACGCCCAACTCCTGGTAAGCAGGAACGTCAGCGGCGTCACGGCGGCGATCGCGATGGCCTGTGCGAGCAGCGTGTCCGTGCCGATGTTGACCAAGCCCCACAAGATGCCGAGGTTCACGACCAGGCCGATGACGCTGACGATCATGTACTTGGCGGCTTGCTTGACCGGCGACGAGCCGACCTTGGGGAAGGTCCATTGGCGGTTGAGGGCGAAATTATTCAGCCAGGCGACAAGGAACGCGATCACGGACGCCACCAGGTACTGCGCGCCGACCCAGTGGATCAGCGCGTAGTACACGATGAGGTTCACGACGTAGCCCGAGGCTCCGACGATGCAGAACTTCAGGAGTTGGAGCCATGCCGCGCGACCGGCATGGCGGATACGGGAGATGCTCAGCGCATTTGGGCGGACGGGACTCGTCGGTTGCGCCAGAGTCTCCGGAGCTTGGCCGCTGACCATGGTCGTGCAAAGTTATCAGGCACTACCTGCCGGTATGCGAACGCGCCTCCGGGCAGACCATCCATGTACCGCGTACGGTTCGGGGACGGATATGGGGCCGCGATGAACGACACAAAGGGAGCCTCCACGGCCGATCGCACCGTCCCGCGGGATCCTTCGCGCTTCGAGGATCGGTTTGCTGCGCGCGCGACAGGCATCAAGTCGTCGGCGATGCGTGATCTGATGTCGCTCTCCGAGCGGCCCGAGATCATCTCGCTGGCCGGTGGCTTCCCGGACACCGAATCGTTTCCGGCCGAGGTCTACGAGGAAGTCTGGCGCGCGGTCGCAAGCGACCATCGGGCGTCGTCGCTGCAGTACGGCCCGACCGAGGGGCTCGTGGAGCTGCGCGAGGCGATTTGCCGGCTCATGGCCGAGGATGGGATGATCGCCCAGCCCGACGGCGTGCTGGTGACTGCGGGGGGCCAGCAGGCGATCGCGCTTGCGATCCGCACCTTCATCGACCCGGGTGACATCGTCATCGCCGAGGGGCCGACCTATCCCGGCGCCGTGCCGACGCTGACCACCTATCAGGCGCGGGTCATCCATATCCCGATCGACTCTCACGGCATGTCGATCGACCTGCTTGAGGAGCAGCTGGACCTCCTCGCTGCGCAGGGACAAAAGCCGAAGTTGATCTACACGATCCCGAACTTCCACAACCCCGGTGGAGTGACGATGGCGCGGCATCGGCGCGAGCGCCTGGTGGCCCTCGCCGCGGACCGCGACGTGCTGCTTGTCGAGGACAACCCGTACGGGCCCGTCCGCTACGAGGGCGAGTCGCTTCCCAGCCTCTGGGAGCTCGACGGCGGCGCCGGCGGGGTGATCTACCTTTCGACGTTCTCGAAAATCCTCGCGCCGGGAATGCGCATCGGCTGGGTGGCCGCACCCGCCCCGATCCTGCGCAAGATGAACCTCGGCAAGCAGGCGATCGACCTGTGCAGCTCGACCATGTCACAGCGCTTCATCCTCGAGTATCTGCGCCGGATCGACTGGCGCGAGCACGTTGGGCGGCTCAACGCGATCTACCGGAGCCGGCGCGACGCGATGCTCGCGGCTCTGGACCAGCACTTTCCGGGCGAGGCGACCTGGACGCGTCCAGAGGGCGGATTGTTCGTCTGGGCGACGCTGCCCGAGTACATCGACACCGGTGAGCTGCTCGCGCGCGCCATCGAGCGCCACCAGGTGGCCTTCGTACCCGGTGAAGCGGCTTTCCTCGACGGCCAGGGGCGCAACAGCATGCGATTGAATTTTTCCGGGGCGCGCGAGGACGTGATCGCCGAGGGCGTCGCGCGCATCGGTGCGGCCATCGAGGCCATGATCGACCTGCAGCGTGCACTTGGCGGCGGCCGGTGAGCGGCCCGCGGCGCGTTGCGGTGCTCAAGGGCGGGCGCTCGATGGAGCGTGAGGTGAGCCTGCGATCCGGCGCCAACGTCGAGGCCGCGCTGCGGCGCCTTGGTCATGAGGTGATCCCAGTCGATGCCGACCCGAGCCTCGTGCGGACTTTGCGCGCCGAGCGGCCGGACGTCGTGTTCGTCGCCATGCACGGCAAAGGCGGCGAGGACGGGACGGTCCAGGAACTGCTGGAGATCCTCGACATCCCCTACACCGGTTCCGGCGTGCAGGCATGCGCGCGCGCGATGGACAAGGTCATGGCCAAGGCCGTGTTTGCGAACGCCGGCATCGCGACGCCCCCGGCGTTCGCCTTCGGTGAGAGCGCTTTTCGCGAACTGGGTGCGGCGGACGCCCTGATGGAGATCGAGACCCGGCTCGGGCTGCCGCTGGTGGTCAAGCCCGCCAAGCAGGGCTCGGCGCTTGGAATCACGGTGGCCCGTGAGCCAAACGATGTCCCGCGCGCGTTGATGACGGCGCTGAGCTTCGATGACCATGTGCTGTTGGAGCGCTTCGTGCGCGGCCGGGAGATCGCGGTGACGGTGCTCGGCACCGACGACCCTGAGGCGCTGCCGGCGGTCGAGGCGGTATTGAGCGGTGACTTCTACGACTTCGAGGCGCGCTACACGCCCGGCATGACCGAGCTGGTCGCGCCCGCCGACCTGCGTCCGGAGCTGGCCGACGAGGTCGCCCAAACCGCACTCGCCTGCTACGCGGCGCTCGGCTGTCGCGGCTTCGGACGGGTGGACATGATCGTCGACGCCGACGAACAGGTCTGGGTGCTCGAGATCAACCCGATCCCCGGGATGACCGACACGAGCCTGCTCCCCAAGGCCGCGACGGCCGCCGGTCTGTCGTTCGACGAGGTCATCGAGCGCGTGCTCGCCGACGCGTCACTCGGCGGCTGAGCACCGCATCGCCGCCGTGCGCGGTGCGGCGCCGGCCAATCGCCCGAACGCGGCGGTCCGGTCGGTGACGCAGCCGATCTGAAAGGGCGACCACGCCGTACGGTCGTGTATCGACGGGGGTCGGGATTCTGCGACGTGGGCCCGACCGACCAGCACCGCAGAGTCAGCTGTCGGGCGGGCCTCGCCGGTAGTTGCGCCCGTGATCGCACGGACTGCGTTGAACCAGACGCTCCACGGTAGCGTGGCCGACCGGGCGCCGATGATCCGGTCGGTGACCTCGACATTCCACGACCGGGCGTCGATCGCGACGACCCGATCGACGGCGCCCGAGCGCTCAGGCCCGGGTCGCCGCTCATCACTTGGACCTCACCGCGGCGATCGAGCGCACCGGCACGGACGATCTGCAGGCCGACACACACACCAACCTCGCCAACGGCGCGGGCGGCGTGGAGTGCGGCGCGCAGAGGGCCGACGTTCTCGAGGCGGTTTTGCAGGGAGATCACGATCGTACCCGGTGTCAATACCGACTGCAGTGATCGGGCCGCCTGTAAGGTGTGCTGCGACTTGGCCGTGACGATGACGGGGTCACACCCGGGCGTAGGGCGGGGTCACCGGCGCGATCCACTCAACCCCGTCGGCCTCCCGGACGACGACCGCACGGCGGGCGTGCAGGGCGTCCAGATGCGGAGCGCGTGTGACGACGGTGATCTCGTGGCCGTCACGGGCCAAGGATGTCCCGACGTTATGAGGACCGATGCCACCGCAGATTCCGTCCACACCCGGGTTGCTCATCGAAGAAGACACCCGTGCGATCGTGATGCGGATTCACAACCCGGACCGCGCCAACGCGATCACCGACGACATCCTCCGGGCGATTGTGCGCCGTGTCGAGCGCCCGCGCCCGGACGTGCGCGTAATCGTGCTGACCGGATCGGGCACGCGCCACTTCTCGTCAGGTCTTGATCTCGGTGACCGAACGGGTCCGGCGCTCGCAGAGCGGCTCAGGCGGGGCGAGGAGCTGTTGCGTGGCGCCACGGCGGCCATCGCAACGTGTCCGTGCCCGGTCGTCGCCGCCATCAACGGCGCCGCGTTCGGCGGGGGGCTCGAGCTGGCGGTCGCCTGCGACTGGAGGATCGCCAGCGACGCGGCCCAACTTGGGATGCCCGCGACGCGCTTGGGAGTGGTCTACGCGCCTGAGGGCCTGGCCCAGTTCCTGGCCATCTTGGGACCTGCCCGCACCCGTCAGCTGTTTCTGACCGGACGGCCGGTGTCCGCGGAGCGCGCACTGGTGATCGGGCTAGTCGATCAGATCGTCCCGGCCGGGGAGCTCACGAGCGCAGTCGCCGACACGGTCGCCGACGTCATTCGGGCGGCGCCGACGGCGGCTGCCGGGACCCGCGCGGCGATCACACTGCTTGCCGGCGCCCCCGCGCCAGAAGCTGCCGCGACGATCGAGCGCATCCGGCTCGAGGCGTATGCCTCGGCGGAGTTTGCCGAGGGCCTCGCGGCATTCCGCGAACGTCGCGCGCCCCGGTGGGCGCTTCCGTCCGCGGGCGACGGCGCGCCACGGCACGACGCCGGATGACGCGCGCATGTCCCGGGGTGCGCGTCGACGCACCCCGGGACATCGGGCATCGTGCTACTGGCCGGCCTTTTCGGCGTTGGCCACGATGTCGGCGGCCAGTTTGGTCGCCGTCTCGTCGTAGGCGGCCGGGTCCGGCCAGGTGCTTTTGGGATCGAGCAGTGACGGCTCGACGCCCTCGATGGCGACCGGCACCGCGAACCCGAAGATCGGATCGGTGCGGGTTGCCGCGTCGGCGAGCTCGCCCGACACCGCCCCGCGCACCACGGCGCGGCTGACCTTGATCGGCATACGGTTGCCGACGCCGGCGCCGCCACCGGTCCAGCCGGTGTTGATAAGCCAGACATCGACGCCGTAGTGCTCGATCCGGTCCTTGAGCAGCGCCGCATAGACCTTCGGCGGCTGCGGGAGGAAGGGGGCACCAAAGCAGGAGCTGAACGTGGCCTGCGGCTCGGTCACGCCGATCTCGGTACCGGCCACCTTGGCCGTGTAGCCGGCAAGGAACATTTGCATGGCCTGCTCGGGAGAGAGCTTGGCGACGGGCGGCAGCACGCCGAACGCGTCACAGGTCAGCATGACGATGTTCGTCGGCTGGCCGGCACGCTTCTCGGGGACCGCGTTCGGAACCGACTCGAGCGGGTAGGCGCCTCGGGTGTTCTCGGTCAACGAGTCATCGTCGAGGTCGATGATCCGGGTGTCCGGATCCATGACGACATTCTCGAGCACCGTGCCGAACATCCGCGTGGTCGCGTAGATCTCCGGCTCCGCCTGCGCGGATAGCCCGATCACCTTGGCGTAGCAGCCGCCTTCGAAGTTGAACACGCCCTGGTCCGACCAGCCGTGCTCGTCGTCACCGATGAGCGGTCGGGTCGAATCCGTCGAGAGCGTCGTCTTACCGGTGCCCGACAGGCCGAAGAACACGGCAACGTCGCCGTTGGGGCCGACGTTGGCCGAACAGTGCATCGGCAGTACGCCCTCGAGCGGCAGACGGTCGTTCATTAGCGTGAACGCTGATTTCTTGATCTCGCCGGCGTACTCGGTGCCGCCGATGAGGATCTCTCCTGCGGAGAGGTTCATCACCACGAAGTTGCCTTGGCGCGTCTTGTGGACCGCCGGGTCGGCCCCAAAGCTCGGCGCGTGGAGGATCACACCGTCCGGGGCGGCCAGGCTGGCCCGCTCCTCGTCGGTGAGGTCGATAAACAGGCTCTTGGTGAACAGCGCATGCCAGGCGCTCTCGCTCACCAGACGCAAGATGATGCCGTGCGTCGGGTCCGCACCCACGCGGGCGTTGAGCACATAGAGTTGTGGCACGGCGTTGAGGTGCGCGCGCAGATCTGCACCGAGCTTGGCGGCGTGCTCGGGGTCGATCGACTGGTTGATGGCCCCCCAGGCCACGCGGGCCTCGCTCCCGGGCTCCTTGACGATGAACTTGTCCTTGGGCGACCGGCCGGTGTGGACACCGGTGGTAACGGCAAGCGCGCCGCCGTGGGCCAAACGGGCCGATCCGTTGTTGATCGCGTGTTCGTAGAGGACCTCAGTCGACAGGTCCCAAAACACCGTTCCCGTTGGGGCCAGACCATTCGCCTCGAGCAGCGCGGCTGCGCGTTCACCGACCTCAGTTGCCATGTGCCCTCCGTAATAGGTGTCAGAACCCGACAGTTTGCCTGATCGCGGGTTTGGCCCGCAACCAGTAAGGCCCCAGGATACCGGTCCTGGGGCAGTATTTCGGCCCGAGTTGTCCCCCATGACCATCCGGTCGCGCCCGGGGGCGGCGCGTCGGGCATGCCGATCGCACCCGGTCGCCGTGAGCGCTCCGGATCTGGCAGCATGCCTGCCGATGCGACGTCACGAACTCGAGCGCCTCGGGATCCAGTTGCCGGCGTTGGCGACGATCGCCCTCGGCGGGTTGCCGGGACCGCCCGACTGGGCGCAGCGGCTGGTGACGATCGGGGTGGACGTCGTCAGCTCCGGGGCGCTGCACGATACGCCGGACACCGTTGCGGCGGCCGTGGCCGCGGCACCGTACCGGGCCGTCAAGGCGACCGCGCCGACGGACCCGGCAGCGGTCGCGGCCGCGGGTGCCCGCATCTTTGAAACTGCTGGACCCGTGCCCGGCGGGGTCTACCGGTTCGGCCCCGACGAGGCCATGGTCGTCGTCGTAGACGGCGCGGACCCTGACGTCGAGGACCCGAACATCGCCGCGCGGGTCGTCGTAGAAGTGGCGCGCGCGGTGCCGCCGTCGGCCCTGTGGGTGGTCGCGAGCCCCGGACTCGATCGTCTGTCGGTCGCGCGGGCCGAGCAGAAACTCACCTCGCTCTATGAGTGCGCGTACCGCGCCCGGCTCGTATTTGCCAAGGAGCAGTTCACCTCGGACTAGGTGCCGGCGGGTTCGGTGGCCGCCGGGCGCGCCGGATCGTAGGCCAGGTTCGGCGCGAGCGCACGCTCGGCCTCCGCGAGATCCAGCCCCTGCCGGGCGGCGTAGTCGGCGACCTGGTCGGCCCCGATCGGCCCGACCGCGAAGTAGCGGGCCTCGGGATGGGCCAGGAAGATGCCGCTGACCGATGCGGCCGGCAGCATCGCCAGCGACTCGGTCAGCGACATCCCGATCGCCTCCGCATCGAGGATCTGGAACAGCTCGCGCTTCGGGCTGTGATCCGGGCACGCTGGGTAGCCGAACGCCGGCCGGATCCCGCGATAGCGCTCGGCGATGAGGTCGTCGCTGGTCAGTTCGCCCTCGGCCTCGTAGCCCCATTCCCGCCGCGCCCGAGCGTGGAGCAACTCCGCGCACGCCTCGGCCAGACGATCGGCGATCGCCTTGACCATGATCGACGCGTAATCGTCCTGGGCGGCGGCGAACTCATTGGCGATCTCGTCGGCGCCGAGGCCCGCCGTGACGGCGAACGCGCCGATGTAATCCGGGATCGCCGCCTCGGCAGGCGCGACAAAGTCCGCCAGGCAGTGCATCGGTCGGTCGTCGCCCCAGTCGCGTTGCTGGCGCAACATCGGCAGGCGGGCCAGCGTCGCGGTGCGCTCGCGGTCGGTGTACAGCACGATGTCGTCGCCGAGCGCGGCGGCCGGCCAGAACCCGTACGCCCCACGGGCCTGTAGCCGGCCCTCGGTGATCAGTCGCTCGAGGAGCGAGGTGGCATGCTCGTACAGCTCCCGGGCGGCCGCGCCGAATTCCGGGTGGTCGAGGATGCCGGGGAAGCGCCCCCGCAGTTCCCAGGCGTGGAAGAAGAAGGTCCAGTCGATGTAGGGGACCAATTCCGCGAGCGGGACCTCGACGTGGCGCAGGCCGATGAACGACGGCTCGGCGGGCGCCGGGCTCCACGAGACGACCGGCCGGCGCGCACGCGCACGATCGATCGGCACGAGTGTGCGCTGGCCGCGCGCGGCATGGGCCTCTCGCAGGCGCTGCTGGTCGGCACGCACCTCGGCGAGGTAGCCGTCGCGGGCCCCATCGTCCAGGAGCGCGGACACGACGCCGACCGCGCGCGACGCGTCGAGCACGTGCACGACGGGTCCCTCGTAGCGCGGCGCGATTTTCACGGCGGTGTGCTGCTTGGAGGTGGTGGCCCCGCCGATCAGCAGTGGCAGCTCCAGGCCCCGGCGGTCGAGCTCGGCAGCGATTCCGGCCATCTCCTCGAGGGAGGGCGTGATCAGTCCGGACACGCCGATCATGTCGGCGTTCTGCTCGATGGCCGCGTCGATGATGGCCTGTGCCGGCACCATCACCCCGAGATCGATCACCTCGTAGTTGTTGCAGCCGAGCACCACACCGACGATATTCTTGCCAATGTCGTGGACGTCGCCCTTGACGGTGGCCATGATCACGCGGCCGTTGTTGGCCGGGCCGCCACCGCCGCCGGCGCGCTCGGCCTCCATGAACGGTTCGAGATGGGCGACCGCGCGTTTCATCACGCGCGCACTCTTGACGACTTGGGGCAGGAACATCTTGCCGGCGCCGAACAGGTCACCGACGGTGCTCATGCCCGCCATCAGCGGCCCCTCGATGACACTGATGGGGCGACCGTAGGCGATGCGCGCTTCCTCGGTGTCGTCGTCGATGAAGTCGACGATGCCGTTGACCAGCGCGTGTTCGAGCCGGCCCTCGACGGGCTGTTCTCGCCAGGCGAGGTCCGGGCCGCGCTGGGCGGTCTCACCGCTGACGCCCTCGGCAAACAGGAGGAGGCGCTCGGTCGCGTCGGGGCGGCGATCGAAGATTACGTCTTCGGCGAGGTCGCGCAGCGCGGGATTGAGCTGCTCGTAGACCCCGAGCTGGCCGGCATTGACGATGCCCATGTCCATGCCCGCGGCGATAGCGTGATACAGAAATGCGGTGTGCATCGCTTCGCGCACGACGTCGTTGCCGCGGAAGCTGAAGCTCAGGTTCGACACCCCACCGGAGATCTTGACGCCCGGGCACGCAGCCTTGATCCGCCGGATCGCCTCGATGTAGTCGATCGCGTAGCGGGCGTGCTCCTCGATCCCCGTACCGATGGCGAAGATGTTGGGATCGAAGATGATGTCCTCGGGCGGCACGTCCGCCTCGGTGGTAAGCAGCGCGTAGGCACGCGCGCAGATCGCCACCCGCTGCTCGAGCGTTTCGGCCTGTCCGTTCTCGTCGAAGGCCATCACGACCAGCGCCGCGCCGTAGCGCCGCGCGCGCCGCGCCAGCCGCAAGAACTCGGCCTCGCCCTCCTTCATGCTGATCGAGTTCACGACGCACTTGCCCTGGCAGCACTTCAGGCCGGCCTCGATGACGTCCCAGCGGGACGAGTCGATCATGATCGGCACGCGGGCGATCTCTGGTTCACAGGCGATCAGGTTGAGGAACGTGGTCATTGCCGCCGGCGAGTCCAGCATGCCTTCGTCCATGTTGATGTCGATCACGTTTGCGCCGTTGCGCACCTGATCGACCGCGACATCGAGGGCGTCGGTGAAGTCGCCGCTGGTGATCAGCGTGGCAAAGCGCCGCGAACCGGACACGTTCGTGCGCTCGCCGACCATCGTGAACGTGCTGCCGGGTCCGAAGGAGAACGGCTCGAGCCCGGCGAGGTGGGTCATCGCGGTCCGGCCGGCAGCCGGACGCCGCCGCGGCGCGCTGCCGGCGACTGCGCGTCCGATCGCGGCGATGTGGGCGGGGGTCGTGCCGCAGCACCCGCCGACGATGTTCACCAGCCCGGCGCCGACCATCTCCCGCAGCACCCGCGCGGTGTCCTCGGGCAGCTCGTCGTACTCCCCGAACGGGTTCGGGAGCCCGGCGTTGGGGTAGCAACTGATCCAGCAGTCGCTGATCCGCGCCAGTCCCTCGACGTGCGGACGCATCGCCGCGGCCCCGAGCGCGCAGTTGACCCCGACCGACCACGGCCGCGCGTGGGCGATGCTGATCCAGAATGCCTCGACGGTCTGACCGGAGAGCGTACGACCCGAGGCGTCGGTGATCGTCACCGAGATCATCACCGGCAGCTCGGTGCCCCGCTCCTCGGCGACGTCGGCGATCGCGGCGAGGGCGGCCTTGGCGTTCAACGTGTCGAAGATCGTCTCGACCAGCAGCAGGTCGACGCCGCCGTCGATGAGCCCCCGGACCTGCTCGACGTAGGCGTCGCGTACCTGGTCGAAGTTGACCGCCCGAAAGCCCGGGTCATTGACATCCGGGGACATCGACAACGTGCGGTTGGTCGGCCCGATGGCGCCGGCGACGAACCGCGGACGCTCCGGTGTGCGCTGGGTCCAGGCCTCGGCCGCGCTGCGCGCCAGCCTCGCGGCGGCGCGGTTGAGGTCGCCGACTGCCGCTTCCAGCCCGTAGTCGGCCTGCGCGACGGCGGTCGAACTGAACGTGTTGGTCTCGATGATGTCCGCGCCGGCGTCAAGGAACTGATCGTGGATCTCCGCGATCACGTCCGGTCGCGTCAACGCCAGCAGATCGTTGTTGCCTTTGAGCAGGGTCGTGTGGCCATCGAACCGGGTGCCCCGGAAGTCGGCTTCCTCGAGCGAGTGCCGCTGGATCATTGTGCCCATCGCGCCGTCGAGGAGAACCACGCGCTCGGCGAGCACGCGATCGAGGACGGCGCGGGCATCAGGACGGTGCGCCATAGTGTCCTAGCGTATCCTGCGGGACCTTTCGGAGGGCCGACCGGTGACGATAAGCCGCGATGGCGTGCATCGATGAGCGCGTACTGCATGATCGCGCCCGGGCATCCGGTGCACCGCGCCTACCACGATCTCGAGTACGGTGTCCCCTGTCGTGACGACGAGGTGATCTGCGAGCGACTGGCCCTCGAGATCTTTCAGGCGGGCCTGTCGTGGGAGATCGTGCTGCGCCGGCGCGAGGGCATCCGTGCCGCGTTCGGCGGCTTTGCGCCCGACCACGTCGCCCGGCTCGATGCGCCCGCGCGCGACCGGCTGCTGACCGACGCCCGAATCATCCGCAATCGCCGCAAGGTCGATGCCATCATCGCCAACGCGGGCTCCATGTGCGACATGATCGCGACCAATGGCAGCGTCGCGGGATGGCTCGACGCCCAACACCCGCTACCCAAGGACGAGTGGGTGCGCCTGTTTCGCCGCACGTTCCGGTTTACCGGCCCTGAGATCACCAACGAGTTCCTGATGTCGCTCGGCTACATGCCGGGCGCCCACGCCCCCGAGTGCCCGGCGTACGCGCGCATCGCGGCGCTGGGGCCACCGTGGCGCGGCATCGGGCCGCGCATCCCCACCGACAAGGATCCCGTATGACCGCCGCCACCGGCGCCCAGTACAGTGCCGCGCTCGCCGCGCCCGCGGTCACCCGTATGACCGACATCGTCATGCCCGAGCAACTCAACCATCGCGGCACGCTGTTCGGCGGCGTCGCCCTGAGCATGATGGACCGGGCGGCGTTCGTTGCCGCAACGCGGCATTCCCGCCAAACGGTTGTGACCGTTGGCGTCGAACAGGTCGACTATGTCGCGCCCGTCCACATCGGCGAGATCGTCGAGGTGCAGGGCGTCATCACCGCGACGGGGCGCACGTCGATGACGATTGACGTCACCATGGTCGCCGAGGTCTTGCTGACCGGTGAGCGGCGCCTGTGTGGGACGGGCCGCTTCGTGTTCGTGGCGATCGGCGAGGATGATCGCCCGGTGCCCGTCCCACAGGTGAGCCCGCCGCAGGCCTAACGGGTGAAGTGGCGCTCGGAGACGGGACCGACCAGGATCGCCGCGACGACGATGCCGGCCGCGAGGTAGCCGAGCCAGACGGTGCCGGTGGCGACCCCCCACAGGCCGGGGATGGCGGCGAGTGCACCGGCGACCGACAGCCGGATCGACTTCTCGGTGCGCGGGGTGAGCTTGCGTCCGGCCGGGGGACTCATTGTTCCTTCCATGGCACGAGCACGATCGCGGCGTTGTGGCCGCCCAGCCCGTTATTGGTCGACAGTGCGGCTTCGAGACGCACCTCGCGCGCCGTACCAACGACGTGGTCGACCCCTGCGCACTCCGGGTCGAGGTCCGTGAGATTGATCGTCGGCGGGACGCGGCCGTCGGCGACCGCAAGCGCGGTCAGCGCGCCTTCGACGGCGCCCGTCGCGCCCATGCAGTGGCCGTGCATCGATTTGGTCGCCGACACGGCCGTGCGGGCCGCGTGGTCGTCACCGAGTGCCCGGCGCACCGCGGCGATCTCCGACGGGTCGCCGGGTCGGCTCGCCCCGCCGTGGGCATTCACGTAGCCGATCGCCGACGGCGCGATGCCGGCGTCGGCGATGGCCGCGCGCATCGCCCGGGCCTGGCTCTGGCCGGTCGGGTCGGGGTCGGTGATGTGATGTGCGTCCGCACTCGCACCGTATCCGGCGATCTCGCAGATGATCCGCGCGCCGCGGGTCGTCGCGTGCTCGAGCTCCTCGAGGATCATGATGGATGCGCCCTCCCCGATCAGGAAGCCGTCGCGCGAGACATCAAACGGACGCACGGCCGACGCGGGGTCATCCCGGTGATGGGACAGCACCCGCATCGCGTCGAAGCCGGCGAGCCACAGCGGGGTGATCATCGCCTCGGTTCCGCCGGCGAGCATCACCTCCGCGTCGCCGCGCCGGATCACCGCGGTCGACGTCCCGATCGCGTCGGTGCCGGCGGCACAGGCGGTCAGTATCGCCATCGTCGGCCCGCGCAGTCCGAGTTGCATCGCGACCTCCGCGGGCGGGTGGTTGCACATGCTGTACGGAATCGCGAACGGCGAGATCCGGTCGACGCCACGTTCGAGCATCGTCTGGTGGTTGTCGTCGCGAACCTGATTGCCACCGGTCCCGGTTCCGAGGATGCACCCGATCTCGCGGCCGTCGTCCGACACGCGCAGGTGGGCGTCGGCGAGCGCGAGCTGGGCGGCGGCGAGGGCGAAGTGGCTGACCCGATCGGCGCGGCGGGCGAGCCGGCGCTCGACAAAATCCTCGACGACGAAATCCCGTGCCTGGCATGCCATGCGCACCGGGGCGTCCCCGATCTCGATACCGCTGATCGGCGCAGCCCCGGGAGTGCCGGCGAGGGCGTTGCGCCACACGTCCTCGCGTCCGACCCCGAGCGCGCAGATGAGGCCGATGCCCGTCATCACCACGCGCCGCCGCCTCATGCATCCACCGCCGTGAAGGCCAACACGGCGTTATGTCCACCGAAGCCGAACCCCGAGCAAAGCGCCGTGCGGATCGCCTGCTCGCGGGCCGTGCGCACGTGGTCAACGCCCTCGCAGGCCGGATCCAGGTTGGCCAAGTTGATCGTCGGAGGAACGGTCTGATCCGCGACGGCCAGCGCGGCAAGCGCCGCCTCGAGCGCCCCGGTGGCGCCGAGGCAGTGGCCGTGCATGGATTTGGTCGCGCTCACGGCGATGCGCTCGGCGTGGGCGGCCCCGAGTGCCGTGATGATGCCCCGGACCTCCGAAGCGTCCCCGGCGACGGTTGAGGTCGCGTGGGCGTTGACGTGGTCGACCGAAGTCGGATCGATATCTCCGGAGGCCAATGCGCGAAGAATTGCCTGCGCCTGTTCTGTGCCTGCGGGCTGGGGCTCGGTGATGTGGTACGCGTCGGAGGTCGCGCCGTAGCCCGCAAGCTCGGCGACGATCGTGGCCCCGCGATCGCGGGCGAGGTCCATGCGCTCGAGCACCAGGACTGCACCGGCTTCTCCGAGCACGAACCCGTCACGCTGCGCGTCGAACGGCCGGCTGGCGCCGGCGGGGTCGTCGTTGCGGCGTGACATCGCCCGTGACGCATCGAGTGCGGCCATCGCGTACGGGGTCACGGCGGCCTCGGAGCCGCCGGCGAGCATGACGTCGGCCGCGCCGCGGCGAATGATGTCGGCGGCCTCACCCAGCGCGTGCAGGCTGCTCGCGCAGGCGGTCAGGATGCAGGCCAGCGGCCCCTGCAGGCCGTAGGTGATCGATACGTGACCGGCGGCCATATTGCAGATGATCATCGGCAGCGCGACCGGTGAGATCCGGTCCGGGCCGCGCTCGAGCAGGGTGCGGTGGGCGTCTTCGTAGGTCGCGTTGCCACCGTTGCCGGTCGAGATCACCGCGCCATAGCGCTCCGCGTCGGCGGGAATCTCCAGGCCGGCGTCGTCGATCGCGAGTGCGGCAGCGGCCACGGCGAGGTGCGAGGACCGGTCCATGCGTCGTGCGGCGCGCCGATCTATGTACGTCAGTGGGTCAAAGCCCTTGACCTCGAAGGCGATCTGGGCGCCGTGATCCGACGCATCGAAGTGCGTAATGGGTCCGGCACCCGAGCGACCCGCGAGCGCGGCCGTCCACGTCTCGGTGCGACCGATCCCCAGAGGGGACACGAGCCCGATCCCCGTCACGACGACCCGCTCTCGCAGTTCGCGTGGGCTCACAGAGACAGGCCGCCGTCCACACTGACCAGCGCTCCGGTGAGAAAGCCCGCGGCGGGCGAGACCAGGAATGCGACGGGACCGGCGATGTCCTCGGGCTCGCCGAGGCGCCCGAGCGCGGTCCGGCCGCGCAGGGCGTCGACCTGCTCCTCGGGGAGCGCGTCGGTCAGCCGGGTCCTGATGAATCCCGGCGCGACGGCATTGATCCGGACGCCGTCCGGCCCGAATTCCTTGGCAAGTGTCCGCACCATTCCCATGATGCCCGCTTTGGAGGCCGCATAGTTGGCCTGACCGGCGTTGCCGTGTTCACCGACGACCGATGTCACCGCGACGATGCTGCCCTCACGGCGGGGCAACATCCGCGCGGCCGACGCGCGGATGGCGCTTGCGGTCCCCTCGAGGTTGACCTCGATGGGCTCACGCCAGTCGTCGGCGCTCATCCGCACCGCCAACCCGTCCCGGGTCGTGCCGGCGTTGACCACGACGGCCGTCAGCGGACCGAGTCCACGTTCGATCTCCGCCACGGCCGCCTCGATTGACGCCGGCTCGCGCGCCTCGACCCGGAGGGTGACGGCCCGACGCCCAGTACGGCGGACGGCCTCGGCGGTCGCCTCGCAGGCGATGCGATCATGCGCGTAGGTCAGTCCGACGTCCCATCCATCTGCCGCAAGCCGCTGTGCGCAGGCGGCGCCGATCCCCCGGCTAGCGCCGGTCACCAAGGCGACGGGCATCAGCACGCGCTTGGGCAAGTGCAACGATTGCGGGCAGGTCGTCGGGAGAGCCGACGTGCAGCACCGCGACGTCGGTGCGGATGCGGCGCACCAGGCCGACGAGTACGCGGCGTGGGCCGCACTCGACGAACTGATCCACACCGAGGTCCATCGCGGTGCGCACCGACTGGGTGAACTTGACGGGTGCCGTTAGCTGCTGTGCGAGCAGGCCGCGCACGCGCTCGGCCTTGGCCTCGATCACCGTCGTGGTCGCCGAAAGGAACGGCATCGACGGCGTCGAGAACCGCACGCCGGCGAGGGCCTCGCGTAGCCGGTCGGCGGCGGGCAGCATCACCGAGGAGTGGAAGGCGCCCTCAATGTCCAGCACGCGGGTCTTGAACCCGCGTGCTCGGGCGATCTCGACGAGGCGGTCGATCCCGCGCCGCCCGCCCGATGCGACGATCTGCCCCGGGCAGTTGTAGTTGGCCGGCCAGACATCGCCGGCCTCGCGGCACAGTGCTTCGGCCTCTTCATCGGTGGCACCGAGGACGGCCGCCATCTGGCCCGGTACGCGTGACGCGACTTCTTCCGTCGCGAGGCCACGTTCGACCACTAGGCGCAATGCCGCCTCGAACCCGATGGTCTCGGACGCGACGAGGGCGGCGTACTCGCCGAGCGAGTGCCCCATTGCCAGGTCGGCCTCCAGGCCGTGTTCCTGCGCGACGCGCCACGCCGCCACCGAGGTCGTCAGTACCGCCGGCTGGCAAAAGTCGGTGCGCATCAGTTGCTCGTGGGGACCCTCAAAGCACAGTCGCGCCATGTCGTAACCGAGGACATCGTTGGCTTCCTCGAAGGTCGCGCGCGCGATGGCGTATTCGCGGTGCAGACCCGCGCCCATGCCGACCTGCTGCGAGCCCTGGCCCGGAAACATCAGCGCGATCTTGCCGCTCGACGAACTCGTTGGTACCACACCGGCTCCCACTGTTCGCGCCCGCGCTCTGCATAAGCCCGCAAATGGCGATCCCTAATCTAGGGATCGGTACCTTGCGGAGTCAACTTCCCGGGCTTGTGCGGGTTGTATCAGGTACGCGCGGGCTGCGCCGGAACGCAGACCGGCACGATCGGTCCTCGAGGCGCGCCGATCCCACGACTCGCGGTCCGGCCGACCACTAGCATTATGCGCCGATGACGACCGCACCCCTGCTTCCGCTCGAGCACTTCTTCGACAATCCTGAGCGGGCCGCCGCGCGCGTGTCGCCCGACGGGCAGACGATTTCGTTCGTCGCACCCCGCGACGGCGTCTTAAACGTCTGGGTCCGACCCCGCGCAGGCGGACCCGAACGACCGATCACCGACGACCGGAACCGCGGGGTGCGCAGTTACTTCTGGTCGCGTGATGGCCGCTACGTCCTGTTCGTGCAGGACTCGGGCGGCGACGAGAACTACCACGTCTATGCGGTCGACCCCCGGTCTCCAGACCTCGTGCGTGATCTCACGCCGTTGGCGGGGATCCGCGCAGGCATCGTCGCCGCACCCCAGGCAACTCCCCACCAGATCCTGGTCTCCATCAACTTGCGTGATCCGAGCGTGTTCGACGTCTATGCCGTGAACCTCGCTTCCGGACGCCGGACGCTGGTTGCGGAGAACCCGGGCAACGTCGTCGGGTGGCACGCCGATCGCCTGGGGCGGGTCCGCGCCGCTCGCGCGCAGACGCCGGCCGGCGATTTCGCCATCCTCGTGCGTGACGGCGCATCCGGTCCGTTTCGCCAGGTCGCCGAATACGCCAACGAGGACAACGGATACATCGCCGGATTCACGCCCGATGGCCAGGCCCTCTGGTTGGCCAGCGCCCGCGGTGCGGACCTGATGCGCCTGGTGGAACTCGATCCCACGACGGGCCAGGAGCGCGTCATCGACGCCGATGACGAGGCCGACCTGGCCGGCCCGGTGGTGTCCGACAAGACCGGCGAGTTGCTCGCGGCGGCCTATCTGCGTGACCGGCTCGTGGTCCACAGTTTCGACGCACGGTTCCGTGCGGATTGGGAGGCCGTCGGCACGCTGCACCACGGCGACCCGGGCATCTCCGGCCAGGACGCCGAGGAAGCGACCTGGATCGTCAGCTTCGACGACGATCGCGATCCGGGTGCGACATTCCTATTCGATCGCACGACCAGCCAATCGCAGTTCCTGTACCGGTCGCGCCCGTGGCTGGACCCCGCGACGCTCGCACCGATGACGCCGGTCGCGATCACCTCACGCGACGGCCTGGTACTCCACAGCTACCTGACCCTGCCGCTCGACACTGATGGGACGCACCTGCCGATGGTCCTGTTCGTGCACGGCGGCCCCTGGGCCCGGGACGCATGGGGGTATGACCCGACCGTGCAATTCCTGGCCAACCGCGGATACGCCGTGCTCCAGATCAACTATCGCGGCTCAACCGGGTTCGGCAAGCGATTCATGCACGCCGCCGAGCGGGAGTTCGCCGGCAAGATGCACGACGACCTGATCGACGGGGTCCGCTGGGCGATCGCGCAGGGCATCGCGGATCCGGCCCGGGTCGGTATTTATGGCGGTTCCTACGGTGGATACGCGGCGCTCGTCGGGGTGACGTTCACGCCGGAGGTGTTCGCCGCTGCGGTCAGCTACGTCGGGCCATCGAGCCTGGTGACCCTCACGCGCTCGTTTCCGGCATATTGGCGCCCGATGCTGGCCAGCACCTGGTTTCGATATGTCGGCGATCCAGAGGACCCGAACGACCTGGCCGACATGGAGCGGCGGTCGCCGCTCAATCGCGTCGACACGATCACGACGCCGCTGCTGGTGATCCAAGGGGCCAACGATCCGCGGGTGACCAAGCAGGAAAGCGATCAGATCGTCGCCGCGCTGCGCGAGCGGGGCGTCCCGGTCGAGTACATCTGCAAGGACGACGAGGGGCACGGGTTCGTCAAGCCGGAGAACCGCATGGACGCGTTCGGGGCGATCGAGCAGTTCTTCGCGAGGCACCTGGGCGGCCGCGCGACGCCCGTCCGGTAGCCCGTCGGGCCCTTCGGCCGGCGGCGGGTCTGACGCGCACCTGGCGGAGGCCGACCTCGCCTCGCGCCGAAGCTGCAACCCACCGATGTGCTCAGTTTTTGCGCATTCTGCGCCGATGTTGTGTGACGCCCCGGATCAGGACTTCCCGTGAACGGGCTGTCATTGTGTGGCGGGCACGGGCCGCCGGCCTGCACGCGGTGCGTGCGAGGACCCACATTGAGAATTCCCGGGAGGGTGCGTTGTCGAAGAAGGCCGTCATCGCCGTGATCATCGCCGCGATCGTGGTTGCCGGTGTGGTCATTGTCATCCAGCAGGCAACCAAGAGCAGCTCGAACGACTCGACCTACGCCAAGCAGTTCACGTCGGACTATCCGAACGTCGCGAAGAATCTCAGTGGCGTTCCGCAGAACGGGCAGGTGCTCGGTGCGGCAAAGGCGCCGATCAGCATCGTCGAGTACATGGACTACAAGTGTCCAGTCTGCGGGGCGGCCAGCCACAACCTCGTGCCGGCGCTGGTCACCGACTATGTGCGCACGGGCAAGGCCACGATGGAACTGCGTCCCGTCCACGTCATTCAGGGCAACCAGTCCGAGACGGCGGCCCTCGCCGGGCTGGCGACCGCACCCCAGAACCGCATGTGGTACTTCACGGAGTTGATCCTGCGCAACCAGGGCAACGAGCTCGACCCGTGGCTCACCCAGGCCGTGCTCAACGACGCCGCTGCGACCTCCGGTGTCAACATCGCCCAGTGGAATCAGGTCAACGCCGGCCAGGGCGTGGCGACCCAGTTCCTGAACATCGCCAACGACTTCGCCTCGGACACCTCGGCCGCCGGTGATCAGGAGGCGACGCCCACGTTTGTCGTGCACGGTCCCAAGGGCACGGCTGTGGTCCAGGGTGACGTCACGGAAGCGCAGATCGCCAAAGCGATGCAACAGGTCAACGGCGGCAAGGTCTGACGTTGGGCTTCGAACGCGGCGCGAGCGACTTCTGGGTCCGCATTGCCGCTGCGGTCCTGGCGGTGATCGGCATCGGGGTCACCGCCTACCTGGTGTGGGAGCGGTATCACGGCAATGCGCCGGTCTGCGGGCTCGGTGGGGGCTGCGCGACCGTGCAGCGCAGCGAGTGGTCAACGGTCGCTGGCGTGCCGGTGGCGTTCATGGGCCTGTTGGCCTATGTCGGCCTGCTGGCGTGCGCGCTGGTGCCGTGGCAGTGGGCAGCGCTCGCGTCGCTGTTCATCACCGTTCTTGGGGTGATGCTGAGCGCGTATCTGACCTACCTTGAGCTCTATCAGATCAACGCGATCTGCGAGTATTGCGTCACGAGCGCGGTCATCGTGACGCTCCTGCTGGTGCTGAGCATCGTCCGCCTGACCCTGGTCAGTCGTGACCAGACGCCGGTGCCAGAAGGGTCCTAGGGCTCAGTCCGGGCCGAGCAGACCCGCCCCGAGCGCGTGCTGGACGAGTACGGCGCGTGAGTCGGCCTTCAGCTTGCTCATGATGTGGGCGCGGTGGGTCTCGACGGTCTTGACGCTCACGACGAGTTCGTCGGCGATTTCATGGTTGGTATTGCCGAGCGCCAGCAGGCGTAAAACCTCGAGCTCGCGGGGCGAGAGCGTGTCGATCGGGCTGCGCACCGGGTGCTGCCCGCTGGGGTTCGGCAGCGCCGGGTCGCGATAGATACCGCCGGCGGAGGCGGTGCGAACGGCGTCAAGCAGCTCGTCCTGGGTCGAGGCCTTGACGACGTACCCGTCGGCACCTTCAGCGAACGCACGCCGCACGTGCTCGAAGTCGTCGTACATCGACAGCACGACGATGCGGATGCCGGGCACCCGCTCCCGCAGCGGGCCGATGGCGGCGATGCCGCTGCCGTCGGGCAGGTGGATGTCGAGAATCGCGAGGTCCGGCGAGGTTCGCCCTGCCTCGGCGAGCGCGTCGGCGATCGTGCCGGCCTCGGCGACGACCTCGAGGTCGGGCTCGCGGGCGATCAGCAGTGTCATGCCACGTCGTAGGATTGCGTGGTCGTCGACGAGGAGGATGCGCGTGGGCGCGGTCATCGACATGCCCGGACGGGTGGGACCACCGGCGCGCCCAACGCGATAGCGACGCGGCGTCGGTCGCGCCGCCGCGGGCACACGCCCCGGAACGGTGTGGCGCATCGATGCTCACGGCGGGCCACGGCCAACGACGTCTCCAGTGCGGGGATCGATCCCGGTAGACCTAGCGTAGCCGCGATCACGGGTGCTTCCCGCGGCCCGTCTGCGGGATGCGACTAGCTTGCCTGGAGCGCCTCGACGACGGCGGCGTTGACGAGCTGCCCGTCGCGGATATTGACGCCGGGACGCAGGCCGGGCTCCTCACGCAGCGCGCCAGCGAGGCCATGATCGGCGAGCAACGCCACGTACGGCAGCGTGGCGTTGCAGAGGGCCGGGGTCGCGGTCACGGGCACCGCCGCGGGCATGTTGGCAACGCAGTAGTGCACCACGCCATCGACGGTGTACACCGGATCGGCGTGGGTGGTCGGGCGCGTCGTCTCAATGCAGCCACCCTGGTCGACGGCGACGTCGACCACGACGGATCCGGGCGTCATCGCCCGGATCATCTCGCGCGTCACCACGTGCGGCGCGCGTGCCCCCGGTCGCAAGACCGCCCCGATGACGAGGTCCGCACTGGCGACCTGCTCGGCGATCGCCAGGTGCGTGGCGTAGATCAGCGTGACGCGGCCGTCGAGCATCATCTCGAGATCGCGGAGCCGCCCCAGATCGCGGTCGAGCACCGTGACATGGGCCTGCATGCCGATGGCGACGACCGCCGCGTTGGTGCCGACGATGCCGCCGCCGATGATCGTCACGTTGCCCGCTGCGACACCGGCGACGCCGCCGAGCAAGACCCCACGTCCGCCGCGCGGCTGTTCGAGAAAGCGTGCCCCGGCCTGGACGGCCAGGCGCCCGGCGACCTCGCTCATCGGCGCCAGGAGGGGCAGGCGTCCGTGGCGGTCTTCGACGGTCTCGTAGGCGATTGCGGTGGCACCCGCGCGACACAGTGCGTCGGCAACGCGAGGACTTGCGGCCAGGTGGAGGTAGGTGAACAGGGTCTGCTCGTCCGAGAGGAATCCGAACTCGGCGGCCTGGGGTTCCTTGACCTTCAGGACCAGCGCGGCACCCCAGCAATCGGCCGCGTTGCCGATGCGTGCACCGACCTGGACGTAGGCGTCGTCGGGGTGCGCTGCCCCGCGTCCGGCGTCGTGTTCAATCCAGACCTCGTGACCACGGGCGATCAGCTCATACGCGCCGCCGGGGGTCAGGGCGACGCGATGCTCGTCTTGCTTGGTCTCGCGGGGAACGCCGATGCGCACGGGGACCTTTCGTTCGCCGATGCCCGTGACGGGGAGTCGAGCTCGCGCTTGGTCTATTGCGCCGGCGGGAGCTGGGGCGCGGTGTCGTCGTGGCCGTCGCGGACACGGCCGAGCCGGCGCAGCCGCCACACACACAACAGGGTCGCCAAGGCGGCGATGAACGCAATCCCGACAAACAGGACCCGCCACCACGCGGGGCGGCCCGCCGCCGGCTTGGCATGCGCAAGGCGCGTAGCGAGCAGCGCTTCCTGGGCGGCGAGCGGATGCGTCGGATCGTCCCGGAGGGTGGCGGCGAAGGCGGCCTGTGCGCCGACGTAGTTCCCGGCCCAGAGGTCGTTCATCCCCAGCTTGAACTCGTTGAACACCGTGCCGTTGGCGTTCTTGACATGCATACGGCCGAGCAGGTCGGCGATCGCCTGCGACTGTTCGAGCACGCCACCGCTCAAGTATTGGAAGCGCACGATCCCGTAGACCCGCGGGGTCTGGTCGACGACCGGTCCGCCGGAGTCCCCGCGGGAGATCGGCGACGAGATGTAGGTCACCGTCTGCCCGGGTGCCGCCTTGACCGGTTTGGTGTTGGTCGGCCCGATCTGTCCGAGCTTGACGTCCGGCACCAGCGTCGTCGGCAGTCCGAGCGTCGTGGCGGTCCCGACGCCGTAGCCGAGCGAGGCGATCGGGGTCTCGAGCGTCTCGCTGCCGTCGTTGAGCAACAGCGCCGGCACGGCCGTATCGCTCAGCTGCAGCAGCGCCAGGTCGGCGTTCGGCTCGACGCTCCCGCCGATGATTCGGGCCGGTATGGGTGTGCCGTGTACCTTCGGATCGGCGGTCGCGCGCCAGACGCGCATGCCGATGACGTGGACCCCGACCGGCATGACGTCGTTGGCGTCGACCCACGCCTGGTACGCGGGCTCCTGGCCAAATTCGCCGAGCTGGGCGAGCGCCAGCGGCGCGGCGGCCACTGCGAGGGGCGCCCCGAACGGCGCGGCCACGTGCGCATCCGTGACGAGTACGCCCGTCGGGGCAACCGCGAATGCGGTGCCCAGCAGCGTTACGGTGTGGATGTGCCCAAGCGGATACGTCGTCCCCGTGCGGGTGCGCAGCGCCGACACCGACACCGTGGTCTCGACCCGAAAGATCGATCCGAGCGACAGCAGCACGCCGCGCTCAAGCGGATCGGTTGTCTGTCCGTTGGGGATCGCCGCCATGGCTTGGGCGGGCCACAGGCACGCCAGCGCGAGGGCGATCCAGATTCTCAGACGGCCGGACATCCGCCCAGGGTAGCCCAGATGGGCCGGCGCGCGACCGTCGCGCGTCATGTGGTGCGGCCGCGCGGCCGCGCCAGACGACCGCCGCTAGTGGCGGAAGTGGCGCCGCCCGGTAAACACCATCGCCAGCCCGGCCGCGTCGGCCGCCGCGACGACCTCCTCGTCCCGGATCGACCCGCCCGGCTGGATGATTGCCCGCACGCCCGCGGCGATCGCGGCCTCGGGGCCATCGGCGAAGGGGAAGAACGCATCCGAGGCGAGCACGGCTCCGGGAATCGGCACGTTGGCCTTCTCGATCGACAGGCGCACCGAGTCGACACGGCTCATCTGCCCCGCACCGATGCCCACGGTGACCAGGTCCCGGGCGAGCACGATTGCGTTCGACTTCACGTGCTTGGCCACCCGCCAGGCGAATAGGAGATCGCCCCACTCGGCCTCGCTTGGTTGGCGGGTGGTCACGACGTGCATCGCCTCACGTTCCTCGGACTCCGTGTCGCGGTCCTGAATCAATACGCCCCCGGCGACCCGGCGCAGGTCGCGCTCGCCCGGGTTCACGCGCCGACGCTCCTGGTTCTGCATGACGCGCGTGTTCGGCTTGCGCGTGAGCGCCACGAGCGACGCGGGGTCGTAGCCCGGCGCGAGCAGCACCTCGACGAACGTCGATGCCAGTAGCTCGCCGAGCTCCGGATCGACCGGTCGGTTGAGGACGATGACCCCGCCGTAGGCCGAGACCGGGTCGCAGTCGCGCGCGCTGACATATGCCGTACGCACGTCCGGCCCGACCGCGACCCCACAGGGGTTGTTGTGCTTGATGATGACGCAGGCCGGCAGCTCGAACTCGGCCAGTAGGTTTCGGCCGCCTTCGAGGTCCATGAGGTTGTTGAACGACAGGTCCTTGCCGTGCAACTTGTCGACCATCGACAGCAGGTGCGAGCGTGCTCCGCGCTCGATGTAGTACGCCCCGCGCTGGTGCGGGTTTTCCCCGTATCTGACGGTGAACGACCGGTTGAAGGTCATCACGATGTGCTCGGGGAACTCGCCGTTGGACTCGGCCAACCAGTTGGCGATCGCGGCGTCATACGACGCCGTCAGCTGGAACGCGCGGCCAGCCAGGCGCCGACGCGTGGCGAAGCCGACCTCGCCGGCCGACGCTACCAATTCTTCGAGCACGTCCGCGTACTGGCCGGGGGAGGTCAGGATCGTGACGCGATTGTGGTTCTTCGCCGAAGCGCGCACCATCGCCGGGCCCCCGATATCGATCTGCTCGATGAGTTCGTCGTCGGTGATCCCGCGGCGCGCAAGGTAGGACTCGAACGGGTACAGGTTCACACAGACCAGGTCGATGCCTTCAATGCCCGACGCGGCCATGTCCGCCTGGTCCTCGGGCAGGTCCTCACGGGCGAGGATGCCGCCATGGATCTTCGGGTGCAGCGTCTTGACCCGGCCGCCGAGGATCTCGGGCTGTCCGGTGACGTCCTCGACGCGCGTGACCGGCACCCCATAGGCCTCGATGGCCGTGGCGGTGCCGCCGGTCGACAGGATCTCGACGCCCAGATCCGTGAGCCCGCGCACCAGCGGTTCCAGGCCGGTCTTGTCGGATACGGAGATCAGCGCTCGGCGGATCTTCACGATTGCCCCTCCTCGAGGATCTGCACGGTTCGCGGTGAGTGTAGGTCGCGGAGCACGCGCCCCGCGGCAAACAGACGGACGGCCTCCGGGAGCAAGCGGTGCTCGGCGGCATGAATGCGGGCGGCCAGCGACTCGGAAGTGTCGCCGAAGTGCACGGGCACCGGCTCCTGAAGGATCGGCGGGCCGCCGTCGACCTCCTCTTCGGCGTAGTGCACGGTCACCCCGGTCCAGCGCACACCCCAGGCGAGGGCCTCGTCGATCGCATGCATGCCGGGAAAGGCGGGCAAGAGCGACGGATGCAAGTTGATGACCCGGTTGGGGAACCGGTCCAGGAATGCGCCGGTGAGGATGCTCATCCATCCGGCGAGGACGACCAGGTCGGGCCTGGCCGCAGCGACGATGTCGGCGAGGGCATGGTCGCGGGCGGTGCGGTCCGCGTCGGGGTCGCGGGTCACGATCCGCGTCGGGATCCCGGCGGCCGCGGCGCGTTCGACCCCGCGGGCTGCGGCGCGGGAGCTGACGACCAATACGATCTCCGCGTCGCCGCGGGCATGCACGGTCTCGATGAGCTGCTGCAGGTTGGTCCCCGAGCCGGAGATCAGCACGACGATCCGATACGCACTAGACACGTCGGACCCCCGCGCGTCCCGGGGCGACGCGCCCGATCACCCGCGCATCGGGGATGCGGGCGCGTACCGCGTCCTCGGCATCCGGGGGCGCGATCATGCACAGGCCGATGCCCATGTTGAAGGTGTCCCACGCGTCGGCCTCGGTGACGCGTCCGCTGTCGAGGACCGCCTGGAGTGCCTGCGGTAGCTGCCATCGCGTGGGGTCAACGACGGCCTCGAGCCCGTCCGGAAGGGCTCGCGGAAGGTTCTCGGGAAGGCCGCCACCGGTAATGTGGGCGACCGCGTGCACGGGCACCGCGGCGTCAATGAGGTCCAGTACGTCGCGGACATACAGGCGCGTCGGCGTCAGCAGCACCTCGACCGGGCAGTCGAGGGCGCCGTCGGCAATGAGCGCGCGGACGAGCGAGAATCCATTCGAGTGCGCGCCGGATGACGGGATCCCGATCACCACGTCGCCGTCGAGAACCCGCTCGGGGCCGAGCATCTGGTCGCGCTCGACCACGCCGACCGCGAACCCGGCCAGGTCGAAGTGCCCGGGCTGGTACAGGCCCGGCATCTCAGCGGTCTCGCCGCCCAGCAGCGCGCAATCGACGTCCGCGCACGCCTGCGCGATCGACCCGACGATGACACCCGCCTCTGCGGGGTCCAGTTTGCCCACGGCCAGGTAATCCAGGAACCCGAGTGGCCGTGCGCCCGAGCAGATCAAGTCGTTGACGCACATCGCGACGAGGTCCTGGCCCAACCCCTCGAGGCGTCCGGCCTCCCGTGCGAGCAACAGCTTGGTGCCGACGCCATCCGTGCACGCGAGCAGGACCCCGTCGCGCATGGGCGGCAGGGCGAGTCCACCAGCGAAGCCGGTCACCCCGCCGCGGACGAATCCGGCGATGTTGGCCGAGTGGGCGCGCGCCGCCGCGAGGTCGACGCCGGCGTCGCTGTAGGACATGCCCCGACCGGTCACGCCCGCGGCGCTCCGGCGGGTTGAGTGGCGGAGACCTCGAACCGCAGCTTGGTGCTCGAGCCCGGCACGGGGATCGCGTATTCGCCGGTGAAGCACGCGCGGCAGAAGCGATCGGCCGGCGACCCGATCGCCCGCTGGAGGCCGTCCAGCGACAGGTGGGCGAGCGAGGTGGCGCCGGTAAGCTTGGCGACGTCGTCGATCGAATGGCTTGCGGCGATGAGCTCCGCCCGCGAGGGCATGTCGATCCCGTAGAAGCACGGCCAGGTGATCGGGGGACTGGAGATGCGCATGTGCACCTCGCGGGCGCCGGCCTCGTGCAGCATCGAGACCACCTGGCGGGTCGTCGTACCGCGGACGATCGAGTCGTCGACGACGATCAGGCGCTTGCCGTCGATGATCTCGCGCAGTGGGTTGAACTTGAGCTTGACACCGCTCTTGCGCAGCTCCTGGTCCGGCTGGATGAAGCTGCGGCCGACGTAGCGGTTGCGCACGACGGCTTCGGAGTAGGGGATCCCCGATGCGAACGCATAGCCGATGGCGGCCGGCGTGCCCGAGTCCGGAAGCCCCACGACCATGTCGGCGTCGATGGGGGCCTCATTGGCGAGCTCGATGCCCATCGCGCGACGTTGCTCCCAGACGTTGCGCCCGTCCAGCAGGCTGTCGGGGCGCGCGAAGTAGATGTGTTCGAACACGCACATTCGGGAGGCCGACGGCGCAAGCGCCTGGCGGCTCTCGACGCCGGTTGCCGTCAGGCGCACCGCTTCGCCGGGACGCACCTCGCGCACGAGCGTCGCACCGATCTGGTCGAGCGCGCACGTCTCCGACGCGACGCAGTATCCGCCCTCGAGCTTGCCGATGACCAACGGCCGCACGCCGTGGGCGTCGCGGAACGCGACGAGTTCGTCCTCCGAGAGGGCGACCGCCGAGAATGCACCAACCAGGCGGCCGATGACCGCGACGACGGCGTCCAACAGCGAACCCGGCTCGCGTGCCAGCAGCGCCGCGATCAGCTCGGAGTCCGTCGTCGCATTCAGCGGTTGCGGGTCGTTGGCGATCTGCGCGCGCAGCGCGTCGGTGTTGGTCAGGTTGCCGTTGTGGCCCAGTGCGACCAGGCCGTCGCCGCGATTGCGGGTCACCGGTTGTGCGTTCTCCCACTTGTTGGACCCGGTCGTCGAGTAGCGGACGTGCCCGATTGCCGAGTGCCCGGACAGACTGCGCAGCGACGGCTCGTCGAACACCGTGCCGACCAGACCGAGATCCCGCTGGACCATGACGTGCCCGTCGTCGGTCACCGCGATGCCGGCGCTCTCCTGGCCGCGGTGCTGCAGAGCGTGGAGTGCAAAGAACACCAGCCGGGACACGTCCCGGCTCGGGGCGACGATCCCGAAGACCCCGCACTCGTCGTGGGGGGAGTCATCGTCCCAGAAGTCGCTCATGCGAGAGCCTCCGTCAGGGTGGCTTCGTAGGCGATGCGCGCCGCCTCGAGGTCGAGGCTGACGGTTGCATCGCCAAGCTGTACGTCCACAGTACCGCCACCGACGCTACCGATGACCGCAAGTGGGACATCACCGGCGATCGCGCGCAGCGCAGGGAGCGCGTCGGGGCGGCAGGTTACGACGATCCGCTCGCCCGACTCGCCGAAGAGTGTCTCGTCCGCGCGACGGCCGAGCGGGAGCGCGACCGAGCACCCGATGCCGCCCGCCAACGCCGATTCGGCCAGTGTGACGGCGACGCCGCCGCCGGAGACATCGTGGGCTGAACGCAGCAGCCCGGCGCCCGCCGCCACCACCATGACGCCGATCAGCGCCGCTTCGCCCGCCAGGTCCGGCAGCGCGGGCGCGCCGAGCGCCGCGCCCAGCCATTCGCTGGCGTCGAGGCGCGCAGCGCCGCCGCCGAGCAGGACGATCGCGTCCCGCGGCTGCGCAAACGCGTGGCCGACGCTCGCCCCGGCGTCCTCGAGCAGGCCGATCATGCCCACGACCGGGGTCGGGTAGATCGCACGCGCGGGGCTCTCGTTGTAGAGCGACACGTTGCCGGAGACCACCGGTACCGAGATCGCCTCGAGCGCCTCGCTCATCCCCTCGATGGCCTCGGCCAGCCGCCAGCCCGTGCTGGCCTTCTCGGGATTGGCGAAGTTCAGGCAGTCGCTGGCGGCGTAGGGCACGGCGCCCGTGCAGGCGATGTTGCGTGCGGCCTCGAACACGCTCGCTCGTCCGCCGCCGCGGGGATCGAGCTCGCAGTGACGCTCGGCGCAGTCGGTCGTGATCGCCAGGGCACGCCGCATCCCCGGGATTCGGATGACGGCCGCGTCACCGCCGGGTCGGCGGATCGTGTTCGCGCCAACCAAGTGGTCGTACTGCTGGTAGATCCAGCGCTTGCTGGCGATGTTGGGCCGCCCGAGCAGGTCCAGCCAGGCCGCTCCAAGGTCCGCCGGGACTGGCACCGCGTCGAGTGCCAGCGGCGTGGCGGCCGGGCCAGGAGTGCGAGGGACCTCGTACCACGGCGCGTCGTCGGTCAGAGCGGACGCCGGAATGTCGACGACGACCTCGCCCCCGTGGCGGGCGGTGAAGTTCCCGGTTCCGGTGACGGTGCCGATCACGTTGGCGTCGAGCTCCCAGCGCGCGCAACTCTCCAGGACGTCCGGGAGCTTGTCGGGGCTGACCAGGCCGAGCATGCGTTCTTGGCTCTCGGAGACGAGGATCTCCGCCGGGGCCATCCCCTCCTCGCGAAGGTGGACGCGGTCCAGGTCGATGTCGAGGCCGACGCCGCCCTTGGCCGCCATTTCGCTGGCGGCACTGGTCAGGCCGGCGGCGCCGAGGTCCTGCAAGGCCAAGAGCAGGTCGTCCGCGGCGAGCTCCAGGCAGCAGTCCATGAGCTTGCGCTCGGTGAACGGGTCGCTGACCTGGACCGATGGCCGCTTGTCCTCATCGTCGGCGCTCAACTCGGCCGAGGCGAGAACGCTGGCCCCGCCGATGCCGTCCCGGCCGGTTCGGTTGCCGATCAACACGAGCAGGTTGCCGGTGCCGAAGGCTGCGGCCCGCAGCATCCCGTCCGCCCGTACGAGTCCGATGCACATGGCGTTGACCAGGCACGAATCCTCGTAGCGGTCATCGAACACGACCTCACCGCCGACCGTCGGCACGCCGATGCAATTGCCGTAGTGGCCGATGCCGGCGACCGCACGCGTGAACAGGTGGCGGCTGCGCGCGCTCTCGAGCGTGCCGAAGCGCAGCGAGTCCAGCAGGGCGATCGGGCGCGCGCCGAGTGCGAGAATGTCGCGGACGATGCCGCCAACCCCCGTGGCAGCACCCTCAAACGGCTCCACCGCCGACGGGTGGTTGTGGCTCTCGACCTTGAGCGCGATCGCCCAGCCGTCGCCGACGTCGACCGCACCGGCGTTCTCGCCCGGTCCCTGCAGGACGTGTGGCCCATCGGTGGGGAAGCGCCGCAGCATGCGCCGGGAGTGCTTGTATGAGCAATGCTCGCTCCACATCAGGCTGAACATCACCAGCTCGGGGTCGGTCGGGGCCCGGCCGATCAGGATCGGGATCTGGGCGAACTCGTCGTCAGTGAGCCCGAGCTGGCGATGCAGCGCGACGCTCATGCGCGCACCAGGGCGGTGAACAGGCCGAGCCCGTCGGTCGACCCGAGCAGGCGGTCGACCGCCTCCTCCGGATGCGGCATCAACCCGAGGACGTTGCCCTGCGCGTTGGCGACGCCGGCGGCCGAGGCGATCGAGCCGAGCGGGTTCTCCATGCCGTACGACAACACGATGCGGGCATCGGCCGGGTCGCCGTACCAGGCGCCGTCGTGGTTCTTGATCGGAATCGACAATCCGGCTCCCAGGTCCCGGGTGAACGGAGTGTCGTGGTCGAGCACCTCGAGTTCGACCTGGCGGCACACGAAGGAGGTGGTGGCGTTGGTGCGCAGGACCCCCGGCAGCAAGCCCGCCTCGCACAGGACCTGGAACCCGTTGCAGATGCCGAGTACGAGACCGCCGGCGTCGGCGTGTCGGCGCACGGCGTCCATGATCGGCGAGCGTGAAGCGATCGCGCCCGGACGCAGATGGTCGCCGTAGCTAAACCCGCCTGGCAGGACGACGGCCCGCGTCCCGGCGGGGAGCGCACGGTCGGCATGCCAGGCATAGGTCGCCGTGCCGCCGGCGGCCTCCACCGCGCGTACCGCACTGTCGTGATCGAGCGAACCTGGAAAGCGCACGACGGCAATCATTGCTCAGTCCTCGATCGCGACCGTGAAGTCTTCGATGAGCGGATTTGCCAGCAGCCGGTCGCACATCTCGCGGGCCTGCGCCAGCGGGTCGGGGCCGTCGAGCTCGAGCTCGATGCGCCGGCCGAGCCGGACGTCGTGGATGCCTGCGAATCCGAGCCGAGCCAGCGCTCCTTGGACGGCCTGGCCCTGCGGGTCGAGCACGCCGTCGCGTGGCATGACCGTTACGACGACGCGGGTCATTGGTGCGCCCTCACGTGTGCCTCCTCGAGGTAGTCGCGGAACCGGTGTCCGGAGATGCGTTCATAGGCCTGGATGTAGCGCGAGCGGGTACCCTCGACGACGTCGCCGGGCAGCGTGGGCCCCGGCGGGGCGTGGTCCCATCCGGAGGCGTCGAGCCAGTCACGCACATACTGCTTGTCGAAGGACGCCGGGTTCCTACCGGGCATCCATTCGTCGGCGGGCCACAGGCGCGAACTGTCGGGCGTAAGCACCTCGTCGGCGAGGATCAGCTCGCCGTCCGCGTCCCGGCCAAATTCGAACTTGGTGTCGGCCAGAATGATGCCGGCCTCCGCGCAACGCGCATGGGCCTGTTCGTAGATCGCGAGCGTGAGCGCCTCCAAGGCCGTCACCAGCCCGACGCCAAACCGCGCGGCGGCGTCCTCGCGGCTGATGTTCTCGTCATGGCCGCTCGTGGCCTTGGTCGCCGGCGTGAAGATCGGTTCGGGCAGCCGGTCGCCGAGCCGCAGCCCGGCGGGCAGGCGATGGCCAACGACCGTGCCGGTCGCCTGGTACTCACGCCAGCCGGAGCCGGCCAGGTACCCGCGCGCGACGCATTCGAGTTCAACCATCTCCAGGCGTCTGACGAGCATCGTGCGTCCGGCGAATTCGCCTGACCGGAAGGCGTCGGGCAGATCCTCGGGGCGGACTCCGGCGAGGTGGTTCGGCACGATCGGAGCGGTCTGGCCGAACCAGAACAGCGACATCGCCGTCAATACCCGGCCCTTATCCGGGATCGGCGTCGGCATGATGACGTCGTAGGCAGAGATCCGGTCGCTCGCGACCAGGATCAGATGGTCGGCGCCGTGGGCGTAGATCTCGCGGACCTTGCCGCGCGCGATCGGCGCGGGGATCACAGGGACGCGACCCGGTCCATGACCTCGTCCACATGCCGCAGGTACCAACGCGGGTCGAACAGTTCGGCCAGCGCGCCGTGGCCCAAGCGCGTCGCCACCTCAGGGTCGCGCGCCAGCAGCTCGCGCAAGGGGACCTTGGTGTTCCAGCACTCCATCGCGTTGCGCTGGACGATCGTGTAGGCCTCTTCGCGCGTCAGCCCGCCGGCGACCAACGCCAGCAGGACCCGCTGGGAGAACACCAACCCGCCGGAACTCTCGAGGATCTCTTGCATGCGGTCCGTGTACACGACCAATCCCTCGATCAGCTGGCGCGCCTTGGCGAGCATGTAGTCCAGCGCCAGGAATGTGTCTGGGAGGATCACGCGTTCCACCGACGAGTGCGAGATGTCGCGCTCGTGCCAGAGGGCCACGTCCTCCAGCGCGGCGACCGAGGCCCCGCGCACGACGCGGGCAAGTCCCGAGATCCGCTCGGCCGTGATCGGGTTCCGCTTGTGCGGCATCGCCGAACTGCCCTTCTGGCCGACCGTAAACGCCTCTTCGGCCTCCCGGACCTCGGTGCGCTGCAGGTGGCGGAGTTCGGTGGCCAGACGGTCGAGGGAGCTCGCTGCCACCGCCATGGTCGTGATCAGCTCGGCGTGTCGGTCGCGCGCGACGACCTGCGTCGAGACCGGCTCCGCGCCGAGGCCGACCTCGGCGAGAACCTCGGCTTCGAGGTCGGGCGGCAAGGTCGCGTACGTGCCCACGGCCCCGGAGAGTTTGCCGATCGCGCACTGCGCGACCGCCCGGGCAAGGCGTTCCTCGTTGCGGCGACTCTCGAACGCGAACCCGCCGATCCGGAGACCGAAGCTCGTCGGCTCGGCGTGCACGCCGTGGGTCCGTCCGACCGCCACCGTGTCGCGGTGGGCCAGCGCGAGTCCCCGCAGGGTCTGCGTGAGCGCGGCCTGCTCGGAAACCAGCAGCTCGCCGGCGCGTGCGATCGCGAGTCCCAGTCCGGTGTCCAAGACATCCGACGAGGTCATGCCGTAGTGGATCCAGCGCGAGGCCGGCCCAACATGCTCGGCGACGTCGGTCAGGAACGCGACAACAT
>JADGPF010000011.1 GCA_017882585.1 Thermoleophilia bacterium | reverse complement strand
CGCCTTCGTGGGCGATTCGTTGGCCCTGTGGCGAAGATCTGGTCTCCGTACCTCGACTCATGGCGAATCCGCGGGGCCTGTGCGCCACCGGTCAGGCTCAGACCGGGGCGGGTCGTGCGGTCGGTGCGGCCGCCGGCAGCGTGACGGTAAAGGCCGCGCCGCCGTGCGGCGCGTCGCCCACCACGACGTCGCCACCGAGGGCGCGCGCAAGCTGTCGGCAGATCGCCAGTCCGAGCCCTGCTCCGGTGCGCCCGTCCGGCGCCGGTTGAGCATGGAACGCGGTGAAGATGACTTCGCGCTGATCAACGGAGACCCCAGGACCGGAGTCGGCGACGACCACCGTCACGCCGCCGTCGTCGGCCGGGTGCGCTTCGAGGGTTACCGTGCCGCCGGTCGGGGTCCACCGAATCGCGTTCTCCAGGAGGTTGTCGACGATCTGCCGGAAGCGCTTCGGATCGGTCACCAGCGGCGGCAGCTCGGCGATGCGGTCCTCCAGCGCGACCCCGCGCCGCTCGGCGACGGCGATTTGCGCGGCATGTGCATCTTCGAGCACCGCGGTCGGGTCGACGGTCGTCGGCGAGATTCGGAACTGGTCGGCATCGATGCGGGCCAGGTCGAGCAGGTCGCTCACCATGGCCGACAGTCGCGTGGCCTCGCTCTCGATTGCCCCGAGCGAGCGGTCGACCTGATCGGCGGGAACGATCCCGTCACGCAGCGCGGCGACGTGCCCACGGATCGCGGTGAGCGGGGTGCGCAGGTCATGGGTGACGTTCATCAAGAATGCCCGGGAGCGATCCTCACGCTCTCGCAAGCGGCCGACCATCGAGTTGAATGCCGTCGCGACGTGGTCGAGTTCCTCGGTGCCGGCCGGGGGAACCGAGGCTGTCAGGTCACCGCTTGCGACGCGGTCGGCGGCCGCTTCCATCTCGCGCAAGGGTCGGGTCAGTCGGCTGGTGACCCAGAGCGTGAGCGCCAATGCGGGGATCAGACCGATCAGCGTGGCCAGCAGCAACGGCGGCGCGACGTCCGACCAGGTCGTTGAGACCGCGGAGGCCGGCTTGGTCAAGATGATGGCGCCGGCCGACTGACCGCCGACGATGATCGGCGCCGCAGTCGCGACCGTCGGCGCGGTCGCGTTGGGCGCCTTGAAGTCGACGTGCTGGTAGCCCTGGCGCGCCAATGTCTGGGGGTTGATGTGCGCCTCGGTCGCCGGCAGCAGATTCTCCTGCGGCTGGCTGGTCCCAGGGCACAGGGGCGGCGAGTCCACGAACAGGTGCGCGCCCGCACCGACGAATGCCTGGAGGTCCGCCGAGGTGTAGGTCCGGCAGATACCGGTGAGCGTCTGCTCGAGCGTCTCGGTGCCAATCAGGGCCGCGATGCGCTGCGCCTGATCGTCGAAGCTCTGTCGGCTCGCCTGTGCCGTCTGGGAGCGAATCAGGCTCGATGACGCGATCGCGAAGACGATGGCCGCTGCGAGAAGCCCGACGACCGCACCCAACAGGAGGCGTCCGCGCAGCGTCTGGCGGAGCGCCCAGGCGAAGCGCGACGGGCGCGCGTCGCCGTCGCCTAGCGCGGCGCGACCACCTTGTACCCCGTTCCCCACACGGTCTCGATCTGGCACGCGTCTCCGAGCTTGCGTCGCAGCTGCCGGATGTGGACATCAATCGTGCGGGAGTCCCCGAGAAATGTGTAGCCCCAGACCCGCTCGAGCAGCTGCTCACGAGTCATGACGATGCCACGATTCTCGACGAGCAGCACGAGCAGATCGAATTCCTTGGGTGTGAGCGCGACCGCTTCGTCGTTGACCTCGACCTCCCGCCCGCCAAGGGCGATCCGCATCGCGCCGAGTTCAAGGACGGTGTCGTCTGGCCCCGTCGGGTCCTGCAGCGACGGGTCGGAGCGTCGCAGCACCGCCCGGATCCGTGCGATCAACTCACGCGGATTGAACGGCTTGGTGATGTAGTCGTCCGCGCCCATCTCGAGCCCGACGACCTTGTCGATCGGGTCATCGCGGGCGGTGAGCATGATGATCGGGATCCGGCTCGAGGTCCGCAGCTGACGGGTGATCTCGAACCCGTCGACGCCCGGTAGCATCAGGTCGACGACGACCAGGGTCGGGTGCTCGCTGCGTGCGACGTCGAGCCCGACATCGCCCCGGTCCGCGACCGACACCCGAAACCCCTCGGCCTCGAGGTACATCCGTGCGAACGACGCGATGTTCTCCTCGTCTTCGATGATGAGGATGTGGTCTGCGCGCGTTGCCGTGTCCGTCATCTGCGTCCCTGGGGTCCCGGTCTGCTTGCCTCCAGGACGACAGTCAATCACGCGACGGTGGCCAAGTGTGCACTCTTGCGTCGCTGGGCGGCACGATGCGCGGCTCTCGTACTGGGCTGACGGATCGCAATCGCGGCCCTGGGCCATGGCCGCGCGACGCCGTACGTGGGCGTGTAGGCGCCCTTGCCAGTGAACGTCATTGTCCCGGAACCGACGACCGAGGCGTTGATGCCCGGCCCCCGCATTGTCAGCTGCATGGCGGCCTGGGTCGAGTAGACGCTGAAGAACGTCCCGGCGGGGATGGCGATGCGCACGTCGCTGCCGCTGGCGATCCGACGCTGCTTACGGCCTGACGCGAACAGCACGGGTGCCGACCCGGCGTGGATCTCCACCGACGGCCGGCCGCCCGAGATCACGCCGCGCGCCCAGCCCGTTCCGACGAACTTCACCACGCCAGCGGTGTTCTGGCCCTGCACATAGACGCCGCCGGTGTTGATCGTCGTCATCGCGAACGCGGCGGTGACGACGGCGGTGGGCCCGACGACGGCAACCAGCGCGGCGATTCGGCGGTGCCTTCGTGTCATGCGAGCCCCTCGGCCACGTGATGGGTGTTGACGCGGGATCCGCCGCGACGACTCATTGTCATCCATTATCGGCACGTCGGCCGCCGAGTCGCGTAATCGATCCGGCAGGGAAATGTAAGAAACCTGTGAATGCGGTGGCGAGTGGCCGCCGTTAGTCGAGTTTGACGCCTTCCTCAACGGTCACCGAGGTTGCGTCGCCACCGATCGAGACGCCCTCTTGAACCGTGACGTCGCCACCGGCTTCGGCCGCCGCGGGGGGCGCCACGGACGCCTCGCCCTCAGGAACCGGCCGCGGCCCGCTTCCGAGGTAGGCCCAGATCATCTCGCCGCACTGCGGGCAGGTCGGGAGCACGGCTCGGTTGTTGATCTGAAACTGGCAGGCGACGCACCCGACGACTGCCGCGACGCGCTGGCCGGCGTAATAGCACGGCAGCCCGAGGCGACGCTCGGCTTCCTGGGCGCCCTGGGCCGGCGTCATCCCGCGCCCGCCGGCGCCCGGCTGACCCGGCCCTCGCCGCGCTGAGCCGATGCCCGGACTCCCGGGGCCCATCCGCTGTGGTGGCAAGCTGGTCATCGAGCGATCCTCCAAAATCGACCTGGCCGCGGCAGCTTCGCGCCAAGGCGTATCGTAGGCGCGTACGACGCTCAGACTAGCGCGCTCGATTCCCATGAGGGTGCGCCAGCGTGGATCGCGTCGACGATTTCTCTCCTGTGCGCGTCGCTCTCGCCCAACTCAACACCGTCGTCGGTGACATCGCCGGCAACACACGCCTGGTCATCGAGGCGCTTGAGCGTGCGCGCGCCGCCGGTGCGGACCTCACGGTGTTCCCGGAACTCGTCCTGACCGGATATCCCCCGGAGGACCTGCTCCTGCGGCCGGCCTTCGCACGCGACAGCGAGCGCGCCCTGCATGAGATCGCCCAGCACGTGACGACTGGCGCGGCGCTTGTCGGATGCGTCGAATGGGACGGCGACTGCTTCAACGCGGCCGCCGTGGTGGCTGACGGTCGCGTCCAGCAGGTCTACCACAAGCGGTTTCTGCCCAACTACGGGGTATTTGACGAGGCGCGGTACTTTCGCGCCGGTGACAGCCCGCTGGTGGTCGAGCTGTTCGGGCTCCGCGTCGGCGTCGCGATCTGCGAAGACATTTGGTACCCGGATCCGGTCGCCAGCGATCTGAGCGCTGCGGGCGTCGACGTGATCGCATGCCTGTCGGCGTCCCCGTGGCACGGCGGCAAGGGCGATGCCCGCGAACGCATGCTCGCGACACGGGCCTCGGATTGCAGCGCGGCGCTGGTGTTCTGCAACCAGGTCGGCGGCCAGGACGAGTTGGTGTTCGATGGTCGCTCGGCTGTGTTCGACGCGGCCGGCACGGTCGAGGCACGGGCGGCGCAGTTCGCGACCGACATGGTCATCGCCGACATCGATCCCGGCATCTCGGTGCGCCGGCGTTTGCGCGAGCCACTGATCCGCCGCCTGCCGCAGCGTGCCATGTCCGGACCGGTCGCGATCAACGCCACGCGCGCACCCGCGGCGGCATCGCCGGGACGGCATCTGGTCGCACCGATCGGACCGGAAGCGGAGATCTGGGCCGGCCTGGTCACCGGGATCCACGACTACGTCGGCAAGAACGGATTCCCTGGCGTCGTCATCGGGTTGTCGGGCGGCATCGATTCTGCGTTGACCGCAGCGCTTGCTGCGGACGCGCTTGGTCCCGAGGCGGTGACCGGCGTGCGCATGCCATCGGTGTTCACCAGCCAGCTGAGCGGCGATGATGCGCAGACCCTGGCCGCGGGACTCGGGATCGCGCTCGTCGACCTGCCCATCGCCGCGGTGGTCGAGCGGTTCGAGGCGGTGCTCGCGCCGGTGTTCGCCGGGCGCGCGCGCGATGTCACCGAGGAGAATCTGCAGGCCCGGACCCGCGGCACGTTGCTGATGGCGATCTCAAACAAGACCGGCGCGCTGGTCCTGGCCACCGGCAACAAGAGCGAGATATCGGTGGGCTACAGCACGTTGTACGGCGATATGGTCGGCGGGTTCGCGCCCTTGCGGGACATTTCCAAGACCTGGGTCTACCGCTTGGCGGTCTGGCGCAACACATCCTCTGGCCGGGAGGTCATTCCCGCCTCGAGCATCACGCGGCCGCCGACGGCCGAGCTCCGCCCGGATCAACTCGACATCGACAGCCTGCCGCCCTACGACGAGCTCGATCCGATCATCGAGGGCTACGTTGAGCACGATCTGGACCAGGAACAGATGATCGCGGCGGGCCACGATCCTGCGGTGGTCCGGCGGGTGGTCCGCATGATCGAACGGGCGGAGTACAAACGTCGCCAGGGACCGATCGGCATCAAGGTCACCCCGCGTGCGTTCGGCAAGGACCGCAGGATGCCGGTGACCAGCAGGTACTTCTGATCGATTTACCTCGCGTCCAAGCCTCGGGCGCGACACGATCGCCCGCGGCCGAACCCAGGGAGCACCATGCCGGAATCGCTGTATGTCCTGTTCTACGATTACGTGCCGGACATCCTGGAACGCCGCGTACCCCACCGTGCGGCGCATCTTGAGCTCGTCCGGCGCCTGTACGACGACGGTGTCCTGGTGATGGCCGGCGCCGTCGGCGACCCCGTGGACTCGGCGCTGTTTGTCTTTCGCGGTCCGACCGAACTGGCGGCGCGTGCGTTCGTCGCCGACGACCCGTACGGCGCCGCCGGGCTGGTGACCTCCCACCGCATCGTTCCGTGGATGGTCGTCGTCCCGTAATCCGCCCGCCCCGCCCCGCCCGGCCCGGGTGGGGATGCAGGTGCCGACGGCGGGCGGCTACGATGTCGGCATGCCGCGTACCGCGTTTGTCTTCGACGAGCACATGGCCGATTACGACCTGGGCGACGACCACCCGCTGTCACCGATGCGCCGGGAGCTCGCCGTCGAGCTGATCCGTGCGTACGGGATGCTCGATGATCCCGAGGTCACGCTGATCACCCCACGCGCCGCGACCGACGCGGAGATCGCGCGGGCGCACGCACCGGGCTATGTCGCGGCGGTGCGTCGCTTGAGCTCGCAGCCGGTCCTGGCGCAAGGATGGGACGCCGCCCAATGGGGCCTGGCGGCCGGCGGCGATACGCCGGCGTTCGCCGGGATGCATGAGGCCGCAGCGTTCCTGTGCGGTGCGTCGATGGCGGCGGCGATGGAGGTCTGGGAGGGCCGGGCAGATCAAGCGTTCTCCGCGGGTGGGGGCCTGCATCATGCGCTCGCCAATCGCGCCGCCGGCTTTTGCATCTACAACGATCCCGCCGTGGCCATCCATGCCCTCTTGGACGCCGGCGCCACACGAGTCGCCTACATCGACGTCGACGTGCATCACGGGGACGGAACGCAATGGATCTTCTACGAGGATTCTCGGGTACTGACGTGTTCGGTCCATGAAAGCGGCCGGTACTTGTTTCCCGGCACCGGCGCGCTCGCCGAACGCGGCATGGGCCCGGGGGCCGGCACCGCGGTGAATATCCCGCTTCCACCCTACGCCGGCGATGCGCCGTACCTGCGCGCGGTCGAGGAGGTCATTGCCCGTGCCGTCATCGACTTCGCGCCGGAGATCATCGTGACCCAGGACGGCGCGGACCCTCACCACAAGGATCCGTTGGCGCACTTGCAGATCACGATGCCGACCTTCCCGCGCGTCTACCGGGCCCTGCACCAGCTTGCCGAGGAGACCTGCGACGGGCGGTGGGTCGCCCTGGGCGGGGGCGGATACCACACCGACGTCGTGCCACGGGCCTGGGCGATGTTGTTCGCCGAGATGACCGGCACCGAGCTCGACGCGCGGTTGCCGGCGGAGTGGCTGGCGGCCGCCGAACAGCGCTGCGGGCAGCGGCTGACGGCGACGCTGCTCGGCGATTCGGAACCTGAAGTGCCTGACGCGGAACGTGCGCGCGCCGATGCCGAAGGGCATCAGGTCGTCGATCAGGCACTCATGCTCTTGTCCTAGGCGCGCATGGCGCTCCTGGCTCCATCGGGCGCGTGGCGCGCCGCAAACACGCCGGTTGCGGCGCACGAGCTCGCGGCGACGGTTGGCCGACGCGAGGACTACGGCTATGTGCGCGGCGTCGCCCAGCAGGCAGCGCGGCTGGCGCGCGCGAGCGGGCTCACGCGGGAGGTGCGTGCGCAGTTGCTGTCCGGGGCCTGGCTGAGCGCGATGGGCCCTGGGGCGACGTCGTACGAGCACACATTGGACGGCCCGCGGGCGCTGCGTCGAGCGGGCCATGAGCCGCTGGCGCGCGTGCTGGCGTGGGCCGGGGCGGGGTCTCAGTTGTTGATGCGCGTGGGAGCAGGCCCGGTCGATCGGGAGTTCCCCGTGCCGTCCGCAGATGCGGCGCGCGTGCTGATCCTGCTCGACGTGGCGCTCGTGACCACCGACCTCGGCGGTGCGCCCGCCGTACCCGCGGTGGTGTTACGCGGCCTGGTCGGGCGGCTCGGGCAGGCCGATCCCGCCGTTGGCGCATTCGTCGGCCTTGTGGCAGATCTGGCCGGACATCCCGAGGCACGCGCCTTGATCGAGGCCGTGGCGCCGCAGCATGCTTCGGTCGGCCGCTGAGCCGCTGCCGCGCGACCCCGTTTCCGACGTGGTCACAGTGACCGAAACCGGTAGGCTTCTGCCCGTCCGCCGCGTAATCGAGCGGCCCGCCGCGGACCACGCGGTAACGGATCCCGCGAGGTGATCGTGCAGCGAGCGTCAACTGATCCGGGGCGGTATCCATGCAGCAGCTGACCCAGCTGCGGTTCGTCCGAGCGCTGAACCCGGGACAGCTGGTCGCGCTTGCGTTTGCGGTCGCGATTCTTGTGGGAGCGCTGCTGCTCAGCCTGCCCGCTGCCCACCGCGGTCCGGGGAGCGCGCCGCTGTTGACGGCACTGTTTTCGGCGACCGCTGCCGTGTGCGTGACCAGCCACACGCTCGTGGACACGTCGACCTACTGGACGCCGTTCGGTCAGGTCGTGATCCTCATACTGATTCAGCTCGGCGGCTTCGCGATCATGACGGCGGCATCGATGATCTTCCTGGTGCTCGGCCGGCGGCTCGGCCTGCGCGGGCGCCTGATCAGCCAGCGCGACATGGCGGTCATCAACCTCGACGACGCGCGCCGGGTCTTTCTCGGCATAGCGGCGTTCACGGCCGTGGTCGAACTGCTGGTCGCCGCCGCGATCTGCCTGCGGCTGTGGTTGGGCCTGGATTACCCGTTCCTGCGCGCGGCCTGGCGCGGCGGATTCCTCGGGATCTCGGCGTTCAACAACGCAGGCTTTGCCCTGTGGAGCGGCAATCTGGCGCGCTTCTCGACCGACTGGTGGATCCTGACGCCTGTCGCGATCGCGGTGATGATCGGCGGTATTGGCTTCCCGATCTGGCTGGACGTCCGCCGGCGCCTGCGCCGCCCAAAGACCTGGACACTCCACACGAAGCTCACCCTCACGGCCGCCGGGGTGCTTGTCCCGCTCGGCGCGGCGCTGGTGGCGGCGCTCGAGTGGACCAACCCCGGGACGCTGCATCCGATGGGGCCGGGCAATCGGATCCTTGAGTCCCTGTTCACCTCGATCAACTTCCGGACGTCCGGGTTCGACACGATCTCGATCGCCCACATGCACAGCCAGACCCGCCTGATCGGCGACATGCTGATGTTCGTGGGTGGCGGCAGCGCGTCCACGGCGGGCGGGCTGAAGCTCGCGACCTTTGCGGTACTGGTGCTGATCGTCGTCAGCGAAGTACGCGGCGGGCGACCTGCCGAGGCCTATCGGCGCGCGATTCCCGGGCCGGTGCTGCGTCAGGCGATTTCGGTGGCGTTCATCTCGGTCAGCGTCGTCCTGTTCGCGACCATTGGGCTCCTGATCCTCACTCCCTTCAATCTCGACCAGTGCCTGTTCGAGGTCGTCTCGTCGTTTGCAAACGTGGGGCTCTCAACGGGTATCACGGCCCGTCTTGGGACTGGGGCCAAATGGATCGAAATCGCGCTCATGTACTGGGGGCGCATCGGTCCGCTAACGCTCGCCGTGGCACTGAGCGTCCACGAACGAGAACGTCTATTCGCGTATCCCGAGGAGCGACCACTCGTTGGCTAACAAAGAGCAAGTACTCGTCATTGGACTCGGCCGGTTCGGACAGGCGCTGGCGCGCACCATGACGCGCCTGGGCCACGAGGTTCTGGCTATCGACTCCGATCCGGCGGTCGTGCGAAAGACCTCGGGCGACCTAGCGACCGTGGTCGAAGCCGACGCCACCACCGTCGAGGTGTTGCGTCAGATCGGGGCCGACGACTTCGGCATGGCGGTCGTGGCGATCGGCAACGATATTCAAGCCAGCATCCTTGCGACCTACGCCCTGGTCGACCTCGGCGTGCCGATGATCTGGGCCAAGGCGATCACGACCCAGCACGGCTCGATCCTGCAGCGCGTCGGTGCACACAACGTGATCTTCCCGGAACGGGACATGGGCGTGCGCGTCGCGCACACGATGTCCGGACGCACGGTCGACTACGTCGAGCTCGACACCGAGTTCGTCCTGATCGAGGCTACTGTGCCAACCGAGTTCATCAACAAGCGCATCGCCGACACGGGCGTGCGCCAGAAGTACGACATCACCGTCCTGTGTGTGAAGCGCCCCGGAGGGCGCTTCACCTATGCGACCCAGGACACGATCTTGAACGAGCGGGACCTGGTGGTCGTGTTCGGACCGACGCGCAAGGCCGAGGAATTCGCGGCGTTGCCGGGCCAGCGCGCCCAACTGACCGACTGAGCCGCGTGCGCGTGCCCGGCGGGTGCGCTCAGGCGCCGACCAGGCGGACGGCCGCACGCACGGCGCGCTCGAACGGGTGGTCTCTGCGCTGAAGCTCGAGCTCGCCGGCCAAGAGTTGCGTGCGCGTGGGCTCAGGCATGGGCATCATGCGGTCGTGGGTGGTGGCGTCGGGCGCGTGGGTGACCACCGCTGCCGCGGCGCGGCCCGTGACGCGGTCGATCTCCACCACGCGGCCGGATGGGTCCGCCAGCCGGATCTCGCAGATGCTCGGATCGCCGCCGCGTGACGCCGCGGCGAACATGACCGTGGTCGCCGGACCGATGCTGTCGAGCAGCCAGCCGCCGAGGAGCAGCGTACCCAGCGTCGGCTCGGCGGCGCCGTGGCGGATCGTGGCGGTCGCCCCCTCTCGCATGTGCTCCAGGTGCTCCCGGGTCGTGAGCTGGTTGAGCAGCTGCCGCCACGGGGTCAGCGCGGCCCAGGCCAGATCCGTCACCGCCGGGCCCCGGTCGGAGATGACCTGGACGAGTCGTCGGATCCCGAGGGACCCGTCGCCGTGGCCGGCTTCGACAATCAGTCGGTCTGCGCGCTGGGCCAAGTCGACGAACACGGGATCCTTCGGGTCTGGGAGGTCCGGCCACCAGACGAAGACCGGCAGATCTGCGCGCAGCAGCGCACGCACCGCGCTCGCCGCCCCGCCGCCGGCAGCCCCGTGCAGCCGCAGGTGCACCAGCTCGACCCGCGAGGGCGTGCGGGTGCTTCCCATCAGCTGCGCGCGTGCCTCCACATGTGCGTCGATGCCATCGCCGTCAGGATCGCGCGCGACGATGATCGCGCGCGAGGGCTGGTGGTCGGCAAGCGCTTCGATGACCCGCTCCGCTTCGGCTGCGCGCTCCGGCTCGGCGACGACGACCAGGTTGAGCACCGTCGCGACCGCCAGCGGATCTCCGCCCGGGCCGGTCGGTTTGAGCTCGTTGAGCGCGCGGCTCAGCTCGCCCACGTTTGCGACATGACCATCCCATGCGACGTCGGTCGCCGGTTCGCTCACAAGCGCCGCCACTCGCGGCCGTCGCGACGGATCAACGCATCGGCCTCGGTCGGTCCCCAGGTCCCGGCGGCATAATTCGATGCGGCAATCGGCGTCGAGTCCCACAGGTGCAGCAGTTCGTCGACGATCTCCCAACCCCGTTCGACCTCGTCCCAGCGGGCAAAAAGCGTCGAGTCGCCCAACAACGCGTCCAGCAGCAGCCGCTCATATGCCTCGGCGGTGGGCTTGAGGAACGAGCTGCCGTACTGGAAGTCCATGCTGACGTTGCGGATGTCGACCTGCGGCCCCGGCACCTTCGCCGAAAACCGCAGCGATGTGCCCTCGTCGGGCTGGATGCGCAGGATCAGCAGGTTGGGTTCGGTCGATTCGACGACGGTGTGGGCAAACGGCAGGTGCGGCGCGGGCTTGAACTGAATCGCGACCTCGGTGGCGCGACGCGGCATGCGCTTGCCGGTCCGCAGGTAGAACGGCGTTCCCGCCCAGCGCCAGTTGTCGACGGTCAGCCGCATCGCGACGAAGGTCTCGGTATTGGAGTCGGGGGCGACGCCGTGCTCGGCGCGGTAGCCGACGACCGGCTGCCCGGCGATGAACCCGGCCCGGTACTGCCCGCGTACCGCCGATTCGTGGATGTTGTCGGCGGTGATCTCCGGAATCGCCCGCAGCACCTTGACCTTCTCGTCGTGCACGCTACGGCTGTCGAACCGCGCGGGCGGCTCCATCGCCACCAGACTCAGCACCTGAAAGATGTGGTTCTGGACGATGTCCCGCAGGGCGCCGCTCTGGTCGTAGTACCCGCCACGGTTTTCGACGCCCAGGTCTTCGGCGACCGTGATCTGGACGTGGTCGACATACCGACGGTTCCAGATCGGCTCGAAGATCGCGTTGCCGAACCGCAACACCAACAGGTTCTGGACGGTCTCCTTGCCCAGATAGTGATCGATGCGGTAGGTCTGACGTTCGCCGAACACCGCACCGACGCGCTCATTGAGCGTGCGTGCGCTGGCGAGATTTTCGCCGAAGGGTTTTTCGATCACGATCCGGCTGAAGGTGTCGTCGTCTTCGCTGGCCAGCCCGGCGCCACCGAGCTGCTCGGCGATCACCGGAAAGAACTCCGGGGCGGTGGCCAGGTAGAACAGCCGGTTACCGAGACCGCCAGTGCTGCGGTTCAGGTGGGCGAGCGCGCCGCGCAGATCGTTGTAGGCGCCCGGATTGTCGAACGATGCACTCAGGTAGTGAAGGCGGCGTGCAAATGCGTCCCAGATATCCGCGTCGAGCACGTCGTGCGCTCCGTGGGTCGCGACCGCCTGACGCACCTCCTCCCGGAACTGGTCGTCACTCCAGGCGCTGCGCGACATCCCGATGATGTTCATCTCCGACGGCAGCAGCTGTTGCAGGGCCAGGTTGTACAGGGCCGGCATGAGCTTCCGGTGGCTGAGGTCGCCCGACGCGCCAAATATCACGATGCTTGCCGGCGCCGGGGTCCGTGACAGGCGCGCGCCGAGATCGAAGGCGGTCTGGGGGTCGTTTGCGACGGTTGCGGCGCTGGTCACGTTGACGCCTCGCTGGGGGTCGGCGCCGTACTCCCGGCACCGCTCATCGCGGCTTGCATGGGTCCTCCTCGTGCGGCGCGGGTCGGTGTCCCGAATACCTTGGCACGCGAATCACCGTGTGAGGAGCCGGGGCGGCGGATCCCCCGGCGAGCAGGGATGGGTGTCCGGCGCGTTCGCGCTGCGCCCGCGTCCCGGAGACGTCTACGACGACAGCGAACTCGCGGCCGCGACGACCGCCTCGACCGTGATGCCCAGGTGCGCGAGCACGACGTCGCCGGGCGCCGACGCGCCGAAGCGATCGATGCCGATCGCGATCCCGTCGAGCCCCACGAAGCGGTGCCAACCCAGCGTTGCGGCGGCCTCGATGCTGACCCGCCGTCGAATCGCGGGCGGGAGCACGCTGTCCTGGTACTCCTGGGGCTGCGCGACGAACAATTCCCAGCTCGGCATGCTGACGACTCGCGCATCGATCCCGCGATCGGCGAGGACATCGGCGGCCTGCTCGATGAGTGGCACCTCGCTGCCGGTGGCCATCAGGATGCAGTCGTTGCCGTCGCGCAGCACGTAGGCCCCCTGTGCGAGGTCGGGGGCGTGGGGCAGGGTCGGCAGGCCCTGGCGTGACAGGACCAGCACCGTCGGCCCGTCGGCGCGGGTAATCGCAAACTCCCAGGCCGCGGCGGCCTCGGTGGCATCCGCCGGGCGGATGACGACCAGGTCGGGGATCGCCCGCAGCGCCGCCAGGTGCTCGACCGGCTGATGGGTCGGGCCGTCTTCTCCCAGCCCGACCGAATCATGGGTGTAGACGAACACGACCGGCAGCCGCTGCAGCGCCGCCATGCGGATCGTGTTCTTCATATAGTCGGAGAACATCATGAACGTCGAGCAGACCGGTCGCAGACCGCCGTGTGCGGCGAGCCCGTTGCAGATCGCGCCCATCGAGTGCTCGCGCACGCCGAAGCGAATGTTGCGAGCACCGAAGCGGTCGATGGCGACGTCGCCACTGCCGGCGATGGTCGTGTCGGTCGAGCTCGACAGATCGGCCGCGCCTTGCACCAACTCGGGGATCCGGGCGGCAAGCGCGTTGAGGACCTTGCCGCCTGAGGACCGGGTCGCCATCGATTCGCCGGGGGGAAAGGACGGCAGGTCGGACTGCCAGTCGCCAGGGAGCTCACACCGCAGCCGCCGCGTCGCGTCGGCGGCGGCCGCGGGGTGAGCGGCGGCATACGCCTCGAACGCCGCCTGCCAACTGCTGCGCAGTGCCCGTCCGCGTTCCTGCAGGTGCCCGGCCCATGCGCCGACCTCGTCGGGAACCAGGAACTGTGCGTCCTCGGGCCAGCCGTAGGCGCGTTTGGTCGCGGCGACCTCGTCCGCGCCGAGCGGCGATCCATGCGCGGCGGACGAATCGTGTTTGTGCGGGGAGCCGAATCCGATGTGGGTGGCCGCCACGATCATGGTCGGCCGGCCGTCCGAGATGGACGCCGCGCTTAGGACCTCGTCGATCTCGGCAAGGTCGTTGCCGTCGTCGATCTCCAGCACGCGCCAGCCGGCGGCGCCGAAACGCTCCGGCACGTTCTCGGTAAACGACAGGGAGGTGGGACCGTCGAGGCTGACCGAGTTGTGGTCGTAGATCCCGATGAGCTTGCTCAGCCCGAGATGGCCCGCCAGTGATGCCGCCTCGTAGGAGATGCCCTCCATCAGATCCCCGTCCGAGCAGATAAACCAGGTGCGGTGATCGACGATCTCGTGCCCGGGCCGATTGAACTGCTCGGCGAGCAGGCACTCGGCAAGCGCCAGGCCGACGGCATTGGCGAACCCCTGTCCGAGCGGACCCGTGGTCACCTCGACCCCTGGCGTGTCACCGCGTTCGGGGTGCCCCGGCGTGGCGGAGCCCCATTGGCGAAATTCCTTGAGGTCGTCGATGGTCAGCGCATAGCCGGTCAGGTGCAGCAGCGAGTACAGCAGCGCCGACGCATGGCCGGCCGAGAGGACGAACCGATCCCGGTTGGGCCATTCGGGGTCCAGGGGGTCGAAGCGCAGGTGGTGGCCGAACAGCATCCACCCGACGGGCGCGAGCCCCATCGGGGCGCCGGGGTGCCCGCTATTCGCGCGCTGGACGGCGTCGATGGACAGGGTGCGGACGGTCGTGACGACCAGCTGATCGGGGGCGAGATCGACGGGCACGCGGACCTTTCGGTGGGCGTTCAGACGGGCCGGATGAGTCTAGCGGGCGGGGTTTGGGCGCGGCGAGCTCATTCCCAGCGAACCGCGGGCGGACCCCGCGCCCGATCGCGCACGCCCGGCGATGGCGGGTAGTCTGCCCGGGGTAGGGACACGACGATGCGGAGGCTGTTATGCCGGGCACGATGCGGGCACTTGTCACCCACGAGTGGGGCGACCCCGAGGAGCTGCGCCTCGAGGAGGTGCCACGGCCCGAAGCCGGTGAGGGCGAACTGCTCGTGCGCGTGGGCGCCGCCGGGATCAACCCGGTCGACTGGAAGACGCGGCGCAACGGCGGACTGATGAAGAGCCGCGGCATCGAGCCGCCGGTCATTCTCGGGTGGGATATCTCCGGGGTCGTGGAGGCCGTCGGGCCGGGTGTCGACGGCTTTGCCGTCGGCGACGAGGTGTTCGGGCTGGCGGGCTTTCCGAAGGCCGCCGGCGCCTATGCCGAGTACGCGGCGGTGCCGGCCGCGGACATGGCCCATAAGCCGGACAACATCAGTCACGTCGACGCCGCCTCGCTGCCGCTGGTGGCGCTGACGGCGTACCAGGCGTTCGAGCGGGCCGAGCTCGGGGCCGGGCAGTTGGTGCTCATCCATGCGGCCGCCGGCGGGGTCGGATCGGCTGCGGTCCAGCTGGCCAAGGCCCGCGGTGCTCGCGTGGCCGGGACCGCCGGGCCCGCCAACCAGGACTTCCTGCGCGAGCTCGGTGTCGACATTCCGATTGACTACACGACCACCGACTTCGTCGAGGTACTCTCAGACGTCGACGTCGTACTCGAGAGCCAGGGCGGGGACGTCCGGCAGCGGTCTTGGGGAGTCCTGCGCAAGGGGGGCATCATGGTCTCGATCCTCGGGCCGCTGCCCCAAGAGGACGCCGAGGCCCATGGCGTGCGCGGCGTGCACATGCTCGTGCGCCCGGACGGGCAGCAGATGCAGGCCATCGCCGACCTCGTGGCGCAGGGGGCCGTGCACGCGTGCGTCCAGGAGACCTTCCCGTTTGCGCGCGCCGCGGACGCCCACCGCGCCGCCGAGTCCGGTCACACACGCGGCAAGCTCGTGCTCGTGCCCTAAGACGCGGGCGGGTCCGGCGGCTTCTACCGGGCCACCCGGACCCGCGTCCGCGACGGCGGCGGCCGCGGGATGGCACGATCCGGATGGCGCTGCTCCGGCCGATGCAGGTGGGACAATGGCGCACGCAGAGTGTGGATGAGGGTGACCGGGTGAGGCAACGCAGGATTCAGATGCGCAGGCTCGCGGCCGCGGTGCTCGCGCCGGTATGCCTGGTGCTGGCCGGGTGCGGCGCGGCCTCGCTCCCTGCGCCGACGGCAACCCTCCCGTCGGGGACCCGCGTCGGACCTCAGGTCTTCCTGGGCGACTCGGCCGCGACGGCGACGGCCGTCCGGGCATTCGCGGACGCCCTCGGCGCAAATGGCCCGACCCTGACCGCCGCGCAGGCCAAGGCATCCGCGCCCTTGCTGGACAAGTCGTTTCAGCAGACTCAGCTCGGGCTGAACCGCTTGTCGACCGAGCAGGTCTCCGACTCGCGTCTGGACGCCCAACGGGAGGCGATCATCGGGCCCCTGGGCGTCGTGGTCGTGGAGATGTCGGCGATCGACGCCGCGGCGCATGCGGGCAACGTGCCGACGTTGATCGCGCACCTGGTGCCGCTGCGTACGGCGATCGGCGCGCTCCAGCAGGCCGGCGCCGGATAACGTGTCGACGCGCGGCGGGCGCCCGCCATCGCGCGAACGCACATCGCCAGCCGCGGCCGGCATCAGCCGGACCGCGGACTTCGACGTGCTAGGCGGCGGCGTGCGCCGGTGCTTCAGGCACGATCGGCGGCACGACGTGCCACGGTATCGTGATCGCGCGGCCATCCATGGTGATCTGGCCGGCACTGCGCAGCTTGGAAAAGCCGGTCGTGACGGCTTCCCGTGACGCACCGACCAGCGACGCCCACTGGGCGTGGGTGAGGTCGAGCCGCAGCTGAATGCCTTCGGGTGCGGCCACGCCGAACCGGTCGGCGAGTTGGTGCAGCCGTGCACGCAGGCGGTCTTCGACGCGCATCTCGCTGATCAGCGCGACCGTCTCGCTGAGCGTGGACGTGCGCTCGGACAGAACCTGGGCCAAGTTGCGGCCGAGGCGGGGATAGCGGGACATCAGTGCTTCGAGCGACTGGCCCGACAGCGGCGAGACCGCCGAGTCCTCGAGGGCCGCGATCATGGGTTCGGTCGCGCTGCCGAGGGTCGAGTAGACGTTGCCCTCGTCGAGGATCGCGGTCATCACTTCGTGTCCGGCCGCGGTGGACTCGAAGACCGCAATACGACCGGCACGGACCACAAATAGGTGGTCCGGCCGCAGTAGCGGCTCCGGGATCTCACCGCCGCGAGGCCAGCGCACGACCGGGAGACGGTTCTCCAACATCGTGAGATCGGCCGCGGGCAACCCTGCGAACAAATCCATGCGGGCAATGCTGAGCCGCGAGGCGAACCGGGGACGGCTCGGGGTCGCGGGCAACTGGGAAACTTCTTTGAGTGCGATAGCCATGCAAGGACTGTCGCACCAAATTGTTATGGCGATCTGATGGAAGTCGGAAGATGTCATGGCGACGCGGGGGGGCGAGCGACTGCGCTGCGGGTCGCACACCGCGCGTTAGGCGGTGCGACGGGGGCTGCGTATCGGGGGCAGCGGCCACGCCGGCGTTTCGTGGACGCGCAGCTCGACGTAGATCAACGCGACACCCGCGTTGGCGACCGGTGCCACGACCGTCAGCGCGATGAACGCACCGAGTCCGCGCAGCACGATCCCGAGGGTCCCCCCAACCGCGTCAAGTGGAATGTTGATGAGGTCCGCGATAAGCAAGCCGCCAAGGCCGACGGTGATCTGGATCGCCAACCAGCTGCCGAGCACCCACCAAAAATGCCCCCGCACCAGCGCGACGCTGCGCCCGATGGCGTCGCGAATGCTGCGCTGCTCGGTCACCACGGTGATGGGGGCCACCAGCCACACCACGAACAGATAGATGCCGGGGATCAGGAGCGCCAGGAACCCCACCAGGATGCCGAGCGTCGTGATGAACACCACGGCCACCAGCGGCCAGAACCGCTCCCCGACGCGTTCGAGTGCAACGCCCGGGTTTGCCGGTTGCCCGTTGACCAGGTGGAGGATCAGCACCGTCGAGGCCGCGATCGAAAGCTGCCCGAGCAGGAGCTGGGGGAGCAGCGTGAGCAGCTCCTGCACGAGTTCCCGCAACCGCGTTGACGGTCCGCCATAGGCCAGCTGACTGCCGATGAGCAGGACCGCCTCGGGCAGGGTGCTCACGAGCGCCACCAACACAAACGGCACGGGGACGGCCCGGTACATCGTCAGCGCCGTACGCATGATGCCCGCCAACCCGAGCGGCTGGGCGGGTGGCGGCGCATAGTCCGCGCTCACCGCCAGTCGTCCTCGAACGGCTGCGCCTCGGCGGCGAGCTCGTCGACGTCCATGCCGGTGCTCTGCATGAAAAACGGGGTCATGAGGTTCAACGTGTGCCGGCAGGCGGGGCAGATCGGCAGCGGCGGTGGAGGCGGCAGCTGCGGGTGCTCCCCACGGAGTGAGTACGCCTTACCCACGTACTTCTCGCAGACGCCGCAACTGCCGAGTTTGGCGTCGAAGCGCACAAGATCCCAGCCGGCTTCGGCGACCTGGGACAAGAACCCGTGCGTGCGCTCGGCGTATGCCGCCGCCTCGGCGGCCAACTGCGCGCGCGCGTCCGGGTCCCAGCCGTCCCGGAGTGCGCGTGCGAACGGCTCGGGCGGGTTCGGAACGTCTCGGAAGCGCTCGGTCCACCGATCGATCTCGGCGTCCCAGTCGCGTTCAGCCACGGAATCAGTCCTCGATGAAGTCCACCGGGACCGGACCCCCCACAAGGCCCGCCTCGGCGCCGCGCCGCAGCAGCTCGTCGATCGCCGCCCGGCCGTCCTCGCCATAGTCGAGCGTGCGCTCGTTGACGTACATCCCGACGAAGCGGTCGGCCAGGTCCATGTCGAGGCCGCGGCCGAACTTCTCCGCGTGCTCGAGGGCCGGCTTCCGGTGATCGAGCGCGTAGGCGATGCTGTCGCGCAGCAGGTGCGACAGGCGGCGCAGCGTGGCATCGTCGCCGACGTCCCGGCGCACGGCGTTGGCGCCGAGCGGAAGCGGGAGCCCGCCGGTAAGCTCGTCCCACCAGATTCCGAGATCCAGGATGTTGACCAGGCCCTGGGACTCGTAGGTCAACTGGCCCTCGTGGATCACCAGCCCGGCGTCGACCTTGCCCTCGGCGACCACGTCGAGGATCTCGTCGAATGGGGTGATGACCGGTTCAGCGATCCGGCCGACGGCCAGCTGCAGCTCAAGGAAGGCGCTGGTCCAGGCACCGGGCACCGCGACCCGCAGGGACGGCAGGCGCGCGGGATCGAGCGCCTCGCGCGCGACGACCATCGGCCCGTACTTCTCGCCCATCGACGCGCCGTGTGGCAACAGGCGGTAGTGCTTGGAGACGTAAGCGTAGGCATGCACGGAGATCGCGGTGACCTCGAGGCGGCCCTCGACGGCCCACTGGTTGAGGGTCTCGATATCCCGCAGGATGTGCTCGACCCGGAAACCGTCCATCGGGATCAGTTCGTTGGCGAGCGCGTAGAACATGAATGCGTCGTCAGGGTCAGGGCTGTGGCCGATCCGGATCAGCTGCGTTGCCACGCGGGCTCCTCGGTGCGGTGGTAGGACCCGGCCATCCTAGTCGGCCGCGGGAACATCGGCGGGACGACGGGTCGCCGGCGGGGTCCAGAACTCACACATCGCAACGCCGCGCACGAGCCCACCGGGCCCGTGGCTGACGGTCATCCCGGCGCGCGCCATCACACCGACCGATCCCGTATTGTCGTCGGTCGTGTTGGCGGTCACGCGGGCCACGCCGGGCTGCGTGAACGCCCACTCGAGCATTGCCACCACCGCCATCGTCGCGTAGCCGCGCCCGCGCGCCGCCGGGACCAGCCCGTAGCCGATATCCACCGTGCCGCGGTCGTCCGGGGGCCCATGAAACAGGGCGTCCCCGATCGTGAGCCGGTCGCGCTCACGCACGATGCAATACGCGCCGAACGGATCGGTGCGGCCATCCTCGCGTGCGACCATCACGGCCGTCGCGCAGGCGAGCGACCCCTCGGTGGGGTATCGGTCTGCCCAGCGGGCACCGTCGGGCGGCTTGCCGACCAGGATGCTGCGCGCCAGGTGCCGATCCATCGCGACGAGCGTCAGCAGCGGTATGCGGATGTCGGCGAGCTTAGGCGAAGTAGGTGTCCTCGTGTGCGTAGGGCGGGCTGCAGCAGCAGAGCATGCGAATTGTCGCGTCGGCGTCGGCGGTGAGTTGGTGCCACACACCGGGGGGGATCAGGATCGCATCGCCGGGGCGTACCCGCGCGCGCTGCCCGCCAATGTCGATCTCGCCACGGCCCTCGAGCAGGTAGTAGATCTCCTCCGCGGCGCGGTGGTAGTGGCGCGTGGTGGCGGTGCCGGCGCTGATGGTCGCCTCGGCGAGGCTCTGCTGGACGACCGGCGCGGTCGTGCGGTCGAGCAGGCTGCGGATCGTGCTTCCGTCTGCGGTGGTGAACGGCTCGGCATCGGTGAGCGCACGGATGTGCATTAGATCGCTCCAGGATCGAGAAGAGGGCCGACTAGTCCGTGCCCTGCCGGGCGTCGGCGGTCGTCGGGACGGAACCCTCGCCGGCCCACGCGACACACATGCCCTCGCCCTCGGCGGCGAGTTGGCCGTCGGTCAGGTGGATCGCGACGACCGCGCGAAAGCCCCTGTCGCTGCGCTGGGTGAGGCGCCCCCGCAGTTCGAGCGTCGCATCCATCGGGATCGGCCGGCGCAACCAGTACCGCACCTTCGCCGTCATGCCCCAGATCCCGTGCGGCGCACCGGCGTATACGAGCATCTCGTCGATGAGCAGGCCGACCAGGCCACCGTGGAATCGCTGCGGGTAGCCCTCCTGGTGGGGGCTCGGCGCGTAGGTCGCCACGGCGTCCGTGCCGTCCTGGTGCACGCGCAGATGCAGGCCGAGCAAATTTGCCGGACCGCACACGAAGCAGTTCGGGTATTCCGGCGGGTTGAGCAGCGGAAGTTCATCGAGGTTGTCGGGCAACGTACTCACGCGGCCTCCGCGCCGGGGGGGTGCAGATCAGGCGGGGCGCCCTGCGACCCGCGGCGCCACCAGATGCTAGCGTGTGCCCCCATGTTGGCTGTGTTTATCGTCTTCCACTCGCTGGTCTGCGTGCTGCTGATCTTCCTGATCCTGCTGCACTCCGGGCGCGACGCCGGTCTGTCGGGTGCGTTCGGCGTCGGTTCGACCAGCGGCAGCTACGGCGGGTCGTCGGCGATCGTCGAGAAGAACCTCGATCGGATCACCGTCGTGGTCGCGGTGCTCATGTTCGTCTCGACGTACCTGCTCGCAAAGCACTATTAGGGCGTCCTTAGCCTTCGCTGACCCCGCCGTGCGGTTGGTCAGGGGCGACGGTCCACGCATACGCCTCGGCGAGGCGCAGCAGGGCGTTCGAATTTGGTGCCCGCAACACCTGTTCGTGGATGTTGTCCAGCAGGGCTGCGCGCACGCGCGCGGCGGCGTCGTCGGGGATCGCGGAGTGGGTCATCTGGGCTCCTTGGGTAGCGTCGGATCGGGGCGGTCGACCGTCCAGCTATGTTCGAACGTCATCCTGTGAGAATGCCCGATCGATCGGTATGCTTGTCGACGTGAATTCGGAATTGACCAAGTCGTTTCCCGTCCGGTTCGTGGGATCCTTCGTCGCCGCAATCGCCGTGGCGATCGGGCTGTACCTCGGCGCGCTGCTGTCGGTGTACCTCCTTGGGTGGATCCTCGGCCTCATCGAGAGCATTTAGGGCCTGATCCTGCGGGCCGTGCGCGGCGCATCGCGGTCGCTGTGTCCTGCCCGTGCGGGCACCGCGTCGCGGCGATGCCTGACGACGGATCGCGAGCTCCCGACCGGGTCAGACCGGGTGCCCGCGATAGACTCCCAAGATGGTCCCGCGCGGCATGATCCATGGGCGTTTCCAGCCCATACACCTCGGTCATCTCGCGTATCTCGAAGCGGCCGCCGCGCAGTGCGGCGAGTTGTATGTCGGCATCACGAATCCGGACCAGCGGGCGACGCGACCCGAGCCGGAGGACCCGATGCGACACCTGCCGGCGTCGAACCCGTTCACCTACACCGAGCGGATGCTCATGATCACGGCCGCCGCGGCGGAAGTCGGTCGCGGCGGCGTTCGCGTGATCCCGTTCCCGATCTCCGAGCCGGAGCTCTGGGACGACTACGTGCCGCGCGACGTGGTCCACTACATCCGGGTGTTCTCCTCCTGGGGGAGTGCCAAGGTTGACCGCCTGACCGCGCGCGGGTACCGCGTCGAAGTCCTTGCGGCTCCGCACGGCAAACAGGTCTCGGGCGAGGACGTTCGCGCCCTGATCCGCTCCGGAGGACCATGGCGGGCGTTGGTCTCCCCGGCGGTCGCACGTTTCATCGACAATCTTCCCGCCGGACATGCGCTCGGTCCTCGTTCTCTTACTTGACGGTCTCGGCGATCGGGGCCACCGCGAACACGGCGGGCGCACCGCGAACGAGGTCGCCGAGACCCCGCATCTCGACGCCCTTACGGCACGCGGCAGCACGGGGCTGTTGCACCCACTCGGGCCGGGACGCGCCCCGTCGAGCGAGGTCGCACACTGGGCGATCCTCGGCTATCCGAAATCGGAGTTTCCCGGGCGCGCAGTCTTCGAGGCGCGCGGCCATGGATTCGAGCCCGCCCCGGACGCCGCGCTGGCGTACGCGGCGCTCCGGAGTACCGAACTGCGGGGTGGGGCGCTCTGGGCGACCGGTCGGGCAGGCGCCGGTGACGGACCGGACGCGCGACTGTTGATGGATGATCTTCCCGCGGGTGCATTCGGCGACCTCACCCTCGAGGTTCGCGCGCTCGAGCCCGAGACGGGCGAAGGAATTCTCGTCGTCGCGGGAGGGCACGACGGGGTCACCGACTCGGACCCGTTCTTTCGCGATCGCTACCCGATCATGCGTCCGCGTCCGGTGGCTGCGGAGGCGGTGCCCACGGCCCAGGCGGCGGAGGAGTGGAGCCGGGCGGCGCTGCGCGTGCTCGCCGCGCACCCGGTCAACGCAGCCCGGCGACGGGACGGCCGTGCGGCGCTCGACGCCGTGACGCTGAAGTGGTGGGGTCGCGCCCGCCCGGCGACCCCGTTTGCCGCTCGGCACGGCCTCGACGGGGTGCTCATCGGCGGGTCGCCATTTCTTGCGGGGCTCGCGTCCACGATGAGCATGCGTTTCGTCGCGGCTGCCGAGGACCCCAATCCGGCAGCCGCTCTCCGGCACCGGTTGGCGCTCGCGCGGGCGGCGTTCGATGGGGGCGCCACCTTCGTCTTCTGCCACCTCAAGGCCCCCGACGAGGCAGGGCACTCGAAGGATCCCGCGACCAAACGGACCACGATCGCGGCGATCGACGGAGCACTGGGCGACCTCGATGCGCGGTTCGCGCAGGAGATCGTCTGCGTGACCGGTGACCACGCAACACCGACCTCCCCAGAGGTCATCCACTCTGGGGACCCGGTGCCCTTCGTCGTTGCCGGGCCCGGCGTCCGGTCCGATAACGTGGCGGCGTTCGGCGAGTTGGACTATGCCCAGGGCATCTTGGGCCACTTGACGGGCGCGGATGTCATGCCGGTGTTGCTGAATGCCGCGGACCGTCCGCTCTTTCTCGGCTCGCGTCCAACGCCCACCCCATTCGCCGCCGGCGCCCCGACCGACGTCGAGCCGCTCGCGCCGTAGGTCAATCCGGCGCGGTGCGGTATTCGGAGGCCAGACTCTCGGCGATCATCGCACGCTGGATTTCTGTCGTACCTGCAGGAATGCGCAGGTTGCGTGCGACTCGGTAGATCCGTTCCAGCCCGGTCTCGGCAAGCAGCCCCCTGCCTCCGTGGACCTGGATGGCCCGATCTGCCACGCGCAGGAGCGCCTCGTCGCACCAAGTCTTGAGCGTCGACAGGTCGCGCCGCTCAGCGGCACCCACCCTTCCGCCGCCCAGCACGTCTGCCGCATCGAGGCCAGACAGGATGTCGAGCGAAAGCGCTCGCATCGCGCGCCAGTCCAGGTACATGTCACTAAGACGCTCCGCGACCGCTCCGAAGTCGCCGATGGGTCGCCCGAACGCGCGCCGGCGGGCGGCGTAGTCGGCGGACCGGTCAAGGCAGTGCCAGGCGAGGCCCGAACACATGCCCCCGCGGCGGCTCCGGGCCCAATTGATCCACGTGAACACCAGCGGCAGGCCATTCCCTTCGCGACCCACGACCGCGCTGTCGGGAAGCCGCACATCCTCAAATGTGAGGACGCCGGTCTGGCCATCGCTCATGATCGTTTGCTGAACGGGCCCGCGCGTCACCCCTGGCGTGTCCACTGGCACCAGGAAGGCCGTGAGCTCGCCGCGCCCGGCACCGTCGACGCGCGCAATGACCTGGGCCAGCTCGACAAATGGCGCACCGGTGATCAGATGTTTGACGCCGCGCAGAATCCACGCGTCGCCATCGCGGCGCGCGGATGTCTCGAGTGCCAGGGCGTCCGACCCCGCCCCGGGCTCCGTGAGCGCGAAGGCGACGTTGGTGCGGCCAGCGAGGAAGTCGCCAAGTCGGCGCTCGCGTGCCTCCGGACTCCAATACAGCACGAGATGACTCGGGCCGTCGGTCCACGCGATCATCCACTGAACGCCACGCAGACCGTGTCGGTAGATCTCCTCTTGGAGATAGAACGTGTCCACGAGTCCGAGGCCGAGCCCGTCGGGTGCCGGGAGGTGCGGGCAGTACAGGCCGGCGTCTGCCGACGCCTGCTGCATGCGGCGCTTCAGATCGACCATGGCGTCGGCGAGGCGTCCATCCGGCTCCAGGGCGAACGCCGTCGGGCCGATGACGCGCTCGACCTCCTCCACCATCGGCAGGGCCTGCGCGGCGATGAATTCGCGGACGTGCTCGAGCGCGTGCCGGCCCGCATCTGACGGCGGGTAGCCACGCGAGAAATCGGGCGCCGTCATGTCACCACCGCAATCTGCCCGATCGGGTCGGCAGTGAGCCGGCCGATGTGCCAGCTCGACACGCCCCGCGCGGTGAACTCGTGGCGAAGCCCGTCGATCTGGTCCGGCGCGACGGCGAGCAACAACCCGCCGCTCGTTTGCGGGTCGTGCAGCAGGTCCTCGACGTCGCAGGGGACGTCGCCGTCGACACGGATCAGCGGTTCGGCGAACGCGCGGTTGCGCTGGGCGCCGCCGGTCGTGACCCCGTCCGCTGCGAGGCAGCGCGCTCCAGGCAACAGCGGGACGGAAGCCGACGACAGCTCGGCGCCGACGTTGCTCGCGGCCGCCATCTCCGTCAAGTGACCGACGAGGCCGAATCCGGTGATGTCGGTCGCGCACCGTACACCGGCAGCGAGGGCGGCCTCGGCGCCGGCGCGGTTGGACCGCAGCATCGACGCGACCGCGGCGTCCATGGCCGCCGGATCGCCGCGACCCAACTTGGCGGCGGTGACAATGACCCCGACGCCGATCGGCTTGGTGAGGACCAGAAGATCGCCCGGCTGGCCCGCGGCATTCCGCAGGAGCCGGTCCGGGTGGGCCATCCCGACGACCGCCAGCCCGTACTTGGGCTCCGGGTCGGAGACGCTATGGCCGCCGAGCACCGGGCACCGGTCGTCCATCGCCGCCGCGGCACCGGCGTGCATGATGCGCGCGAGCGCGTCGGGATCTGCGTCGTCGGGAAAGGCCACGATCGCCAAGCCGAACAGCGGGGATGCGCCCATTGCATGGAGGTCGCTGAGCGCGTTCGTGGCGGCGATGGCGCCGAAGAGGACCGGGTCATCGACGATCGGAGTGAAGAAATCGACCGAGGCGACGATCGCGAGGTCATCGCGAACGCGATAGACGCCGGCGTCGTCGGCGCCGTCGAACCCGACCAGCGCATCGGGGTCGGTGACGAGCGGCATGCCCGCGAGCGCTTCGACCAACGCGGCGCGCCCGAGTTTGCAGCCGCAGCCGCCACCCCGAGCCATGTGCGTCATCCGCGTCACGCGCCCGTTCCCCAGTCGGATGCCCGGCACGGCCGAAGATATCAGACGACCGAATCCGTCGATCCGGGTCCGCGAGCCAGGCGATGCTGCGGTGTGCCACTGCGCAACCCCGCCGGAGCGGGGTTGCGGTGCATGCGCCAGAGAGGACTTGAACCTCCACGACCCAAACGGGTCACAAGGCCCTCAACCTTGCGCGTCTACCAGTTCCGCCACTGGCGCGTAGCGTCGGTAGAGGATACCGATCGGACGGCCGGGGTGGGGATGGGCGGTCAATAGAATCCTGTGCCCCGGCCTGATACGGTCCCCCAGAACACCTGTTCGCCACCTGAACACGGCTGGGAGACGACCCGATGGAACACCTGAGTGGCCGCCAGGCCGAGATTCTCGATTTCATCTCGCAGCACTGCGACCGCGCCGGGTACCCGCCGACGGTCCGGGAGATCGGGACCGCTGTGGGTCTGGCGTCCCCGTCGACCGTCCACGCGCACCTGGCCAAGCTCACCGATGGTGGGTATCTGCGTCGTGACCCGGCCAAGCCGCGCGCGATGCACGTCAGCCGTCGCCGCACGACCGTCCGTACCGATCCGAGCGTACCCGCGCGCGCTGCGGGCCTGCTTCCGTTGGTCGGTGCGGTCGCCGCGGGTCTGCCGCGGCTCGCCGACGAGCAGGTCGACGACTGGGTGCAGACGCCGTTCGCCGCCGACTTCGCGCTGCGGGTGACCGGGGAGTCGATGCGCGACGCCGGCATCCTGGACGGTGACGTCGTCGCCGTGCGCCGGCAGGACACCGCCGAGAACGGTCAGATCATCGTGGCGATGATCGGGGAAGACGCGACCGTCAAGCGGTTTGAGCGCCGGGACGACCACGTCTTGCTGATCGCCGCGAATCCCGACTTTGCTCCGATCGAGGTCCGCGAGGACTTCCGCGTCGCCGGCCGGGTCGTCGGCGTGCTGCGCACGCTCTAGCGCCGCGGTTCTCGGGCCGACCGCGCGCTACACTGGCCGCTCGCGAGCTAGGCAGCCGCGGACCGCATCTCGCGGTTCGAGGAAAGTCCGGACACCGCAGAGCAGGGTGCTGGTTAACGGCCAGCGAGGGAAACCTTAGGGAAAGTGCCACAGAAACGAAACAGCCTCGGAGATCATCCGCGGCAACGGTGAAACGGTGCGGTAAGAGCGCACCAGCGGCCTGGTGACAGGTCGGCTGGGTAAACCCCACTCGGTGCAAGACCAAATCGGAGCGCAACGGGTTGCTCGCCCAGCTCCAGGTCGGTCGCGTGAGGCGGCTGGCAACAGTCGTCCCAGATGGATGGCTGCCCACGACAGAATCCGGCTTATCGGCTCGCTACGGAACGACCTCGGGTACCCCCCGGGGTCGTTCTAGTTGGTACGGATGGGAGCGGGTTGCGCCGCCGGACCGCCCGCAGCCTGGGCGGCCGGGGTCGCACTGCCCTGTCGCAGCCCGCTGAGATCGGCGACCACGACATGCTCGATAACCGCCAGGAGCGCGGGAATCGCCCGCGGGTCGTCGACGACGCCAGTCTCGACGGCGGCGTGGGCGTCGCAGGCGATCACCATGGCGACCCGCGTCAGCTGAATCAGGCTTGCAGCCGATTCGTCATGATGGGTCCCATCGGAGAATCCCGCCAGTTCGGCGCGCGCGACTGACTTGGTGACGCTGCCCGTCTCGAGCGCCGCCGTGACGATGCGCAGGCTGCGGGTCGCCTGGCGCCGGATGGCGGCGTCGGTCGGGCGGGCACCGAGTGTCGGCACGTCATCGCGATACCCTGCGATAACGCGGTCGACGATCGCCCGGGTACGTCCGTTGAGATACCGCGCGAGTGTCGGGCAGGGCGGCACGTCTTTGCTCTTGCGCGCGACGCCGGCGACCGGCGCCGGCATCGTCGCCCCGCGTGCGCGCAGCCAGCTGCGCAGCTCGGCGCTCTCAAACCGTCGGTGTCCACCAACGGTCCGATGCGAGGGGAGTATCCCGTGATCGGCCCAGCCACGAACCGTCGCGACGCTCACTCCAATGAGGGCGGCCGCCTCACTGGCGGTGAGCGTGCGTGAGAGCTCGCGCCCTCGGCCCTGTTGTGGCATCTGCAGCTCCCGGAACACACGGCGCCCGAGGCATCATCATCAGCGATGCGCCAGGGGCGTGTCGCGGACATTGCCGTCTAGTAAATAAACATAGCCCATTCGCCGCGGCCTGCAGCCGGGGCGACGACGACGGGCCCCGTCCTCGTCAGGGTGCAGCTGGTGCCGACACCTGCTTCTCCATGAGGATGGCCCCGCGTGAGCCGAAGATGAGCCGCCCGAGATGCCAGCGGCGGCCGGCGTGCTCGGTGAAGCCGAGCCCCGTGTAGAGCGCACGGGCCGCGTCGTTGTCGTCGGTGACCCAGAGCGTGATGCGTGACTTGCCGCGCGCCTCGGCCTGCGCATCCAGGTGGCGCATCAGCATGACGCCGACGCCCTGGCGGCGCACATTGGATGCGACGGCCAGTTCCCCGACGTACGCCTCGTCGTGGTCGAGTGGTCCGTGGGCGAGGATCGACAGTGCGGTGAGCGCCCAGAGCGCGCGGGTCCACCCGATCACCTGGGCGAGGCGATGGGCAACCCCAGATGGCGGCGCGTCCTCGGCTGTGGCCAGGTGGACGGCGCCAATTACCGTGGCATCGCGCTCGGCGACCCAGTATCCGTGCGACGGCGTGCGCAGCTCATGGCCGATGATCCGCGTGAGCGCCTCGGCCGCACGGCGGCCGAGCGTCGGGCGGTACTTCGGCGCGAGGGCGATCGCCAAGAGCGAACCGACGGCCGCTGCGTCGGCATACTCCGCGTGGCGGATCTGGGTCACGCTAGGTTGCCCACGCGCCGGTGGCGCCGTCGCGTTATCTTCGCTCGAGATTCCCGTCATAAGGAGACACCGCCATGGCACGACTTACGCCCGGGGTACCGGCACCCGACATTCGCCTGAACGCCGATGACGGTTCGACCGTGGCGCTGAGCGATCTGCGCGGACAGCGCGTCGTGGTGTATTTCTACCCCAAAGACGACACCAGCGGGTGCACCACGCAGGCGTGCGAGTTCCGTGATCACGCCACCGACTTCGACGACGCCGGCGCCCGGGTGATCGGCGTCAGCCCGGACTCGATCCCCAGCCACATCAAGTTCCGCGACAAGCACGGTCTCCCATTCACGCTCCTGTCCGATCCCGACCACGTGATGGCCGAGGCCTACGGGGTCTGGGTCGAGAAATCGATGTACGGGCGCAAATACATGGGCATCGAGCGCAGCACGTTTGTGATCGGCCCCGACGGGGTGCTCGAACATGCCCTGTACAAGGTTAAGCCCGCCGGACACGCGGGGTCGATTCTGGACGTGCTCGGATCGCAATAGCCGTCTGCACCGCGTGGCGCACGGGCCGAGCCTTGCCGCCGTGCCTGTTAGCGTTCGCGCGACCACTCGGACGCGAAGGGGAACAACGGATGGCCTGGGATGACGTGTCGCGGTGGCAGCCGGTCGACCTCGTTGCCGCCTTTCGGATGGGCGACGCCGTGCAGCCGGTCGATGTGCGCGATCTCGAGTACCGCGAGGCCACCGAACAGATCCGCCGCTCGATTCGGATCGATCCACAAGCGTTCGAGTCTCAGATCGCGGACCTCCCCGGCGATCGCGAGCTGATCTTCTACTGCGACCGTCCGGGCGAGGCGACGAGCATGAAGATCGCATTGTGGGCCTTCGATAGCGGCAAGTCCCGCGTCGGGGTTATCATCGGGGGCTGGGACGCCTGGCAGGCGGCGGGGTATCCGGTCGAACCGAAGGCCGCGACCTAGCGCAGCGGGTCTACTCCTCGGTCGCAGGCGGAGTCGGCGCCGCGACGGGGGTGAGCCCGTACGTGGTCTCGATCCACTCGGGCAAGAGGTGCGCCAGGGCGCGGATCAGCAGTTCGCGTTCGGCGATCGCCACGCGGGCAGCGACCTCGAGCACGAGCTTGCCCTCGTCGCTGCGAACGCCACCGACCCCTTCGACGGTGGAGGCTGCCTCTTTCCTGGCATAGACCATGCCGCGGGCGGCCCACATCCACCGTTCCCGGGTCCACTCGATCAGGTTCGTCTCGAGCGACGTCGGGTCGTAGCCCAGTAGTGCGCGCTGGAGTTCGCTCAGTGTCGGGTCGGCTTCGCGCATGGTCACCTCAGGGACGTGGGTTCCAACAGGAGCCAAGTGTAGCCCGTGCACCGCACCCGCTCGCCGCAGGCGGCCGTGCGCGGACACCGCATTGCCGGCCGGCCGTCGCGTGTCGTAAGGTGCCACCTATGCGGACGTTCCTCTTGCTGTCCACGCTGAGCCCTCAGGGCATGCAGACGCTGCGCGCGACGCCCGAGCGGCTGCTGGAGGTCAATCGCGAAGTCGAGGCGCTCGGCGGACGTGTGATCCAGCAGTGGGCACTGCTCGGGGCGTACGACTTCTTGAGTGTCATCGAGGCACCCGATGCGGCGGCAGTGTCGAGGTTGACGCTGGACCTTGCCGCACGCGGTAGCGCCCACTTCGAGACGCTTCCGGCGATCGACGTCGATGAGATGGTCGAGCTGATGTCCGGCCAGAGTGGGATGCCTGAGCTCGCCGGCTAGGCCCGGCGCCAGGTCCCGTTGCCGCAGAGCGGGCACGGCGGCAACACGAGCACGCCGTCGTTCTCATTCGGAGATTTGACCAGCAGATCGCACGCGTCACAGCGGAAATCGCCGGTGACTGCGTCTCCGATCTCGTACAGCTCTTCGGTCGTGCTCATCTCTGGACTCCTTGGGATTGTGTCCTCCCGCGTCGGCGGCACGCGAAATACGCGCCAATGCACGCTTGCCAACCCGGGCCACGCATGGTGAGGGCTGGCGCTAGGTGGTGATCGCTACGACGGCACTGGCGATCGCAAGCAGGGCGAACAACAGTCCCGCGACCGTCAGCAATGTGTGTTCCGAGATGCCGATCAGATGGCGCTGGCCGGTTGATCCGTGCCGGGAGCGGCGGTTGCCGAGCAGGCGTGTCATCGTGCCCTCGGCAAGCCAGCGTTCGCAGAAGGGGCAGTACTCGGAGTCCGCGAGCAGCGGGAGGCCGCACCGGTGACATGCCGGGGCCTCGGAGCGGTGATTGCCCTGAATGTCGTGCTTTGCCCTCACGCCACTGCTCCTTGCCGATACGAGGCGTCGACGAACGATCCTGGCACGTGCGGGTACCTCAAGATACATGCATACGAACGGTCCTGACCACCCCCGACCGTCCAGGCAAATGGTGGTCCGAGGGTCCCTTAGCGGTTACTGCGGAAAAAACGGTCGGCGGCGTCCCAACCCGGACCGGGGTTGACCGGCGGGGTCTCGTGAGGGTCCGCGGAGGCACTGCCGGGAGTCGTTCCCATCATCGGAAATGCGGTGTCCACGGCGTCGTCATCGGACGCCTCAGCCTCCTCATCCTCATGCAGCTCGGCGATCTCCCGCTCCTTCGCCTCGAGTTCGATGAGCTTGCTGTCGATGGCAGCGACCTCGCTCGCCAGCGGCTCCTCCGACAGCTCCCCGGCGCGGATGAGCTCATAGGTGCGCAGCCCGAGATCCTCGAGCGCGGCACGGTGCTGGCGCTGCAGAAGGCGCCGTTCGCCCTCAACGCGCGCGCGCTTGAGAGACACTTGGACGTCGTTGGCAAAGCGGCTTGCCTGGCGCGCCAGCTGATCCACGACCGACATCGCTTACCCTCCTGCGCGCCTGGCGCGCGTCGCCACCCGTGCGGGCCAGTCTAGCGCCGGTCCGTGATCCGAGGCCATCGGTTCCGGTCGTCGAGGCCGCATCATGCGTTGATCGCCAACACGGCCGCACCGCGCACGCGGCCGGTCTCGAGCGCCATGAGCGCGGCGTTGGCGTCCTCGAGGGCGAACGCGTCCACGCTGGTCTGGATCGGGATCTCGGCGGCGAGGGTCAGAAACTCCCGCGCATCGGCGCGCGTCACGTTCGCCACGCTAGCGATCGAGCGCTCCCACCAGAGGTCGGCGTAGTCAAACGCCGGGATCTCGTCGAGATGAATCGCGTTCACGGCCACGATGGCCCCGCGATCCAAGGCGGCCAGTGCGCGCGTGACGACCCAGCCCACCGGCGCGAACGTCACCGCGGCGTCCAGCGGCACCGGACACGGGTCGTCGTAGCCGCCGGTCCACACGGCCCCGAGCTCGCGCGCCCGCTGCCGCTCATCGGGGGAGCGCGTGCATACGTAGACCTCGCAGCCCCAGTGGCGGGCGACCTGGATGGCGCACAGCGCGGACGCACCGAACCCGAACAGGCCGACGCGCTGACCCGGCGCGACATGGGCCCGGCGCAACGCGCGGTATCCGATGACCCCGCCGCACAGCAGCGGCGCCGTCTGAAGGTCGGTCATCCCGTCGGGCACGGGCACGGCGATCGTCGCCTCGACCGACAGGTACTCGGCGAACCCCCCATCGCGATCCCAACCGGTGAACTCGGCCTCGACGCACAGATTCTCGCGTTCGGTGCGACAAAATCGGCAGTGCCCGCACGCGTGCGCCAGCCAGTACGCCCCGATCCTATCGCCGACATTCCAGCCGGTGACGTCCGGGCCGATATCGACGACCCGGCCGACCGCCTGGTGGCCGAGGGTGATCGGCAGCCGCCGCGCGGCGAGATCGCCGCTGGCGATCTGCAGGTCGGTGCGGCAGACCCCACACGCGCCGACCCGCACGGTGAGCTGACCTGCCCCGGCGACGGGTTCGGCGAGCTCATCGGGCCGCAGGCGGTCCGTCGTGAGCGGACCCGGTTGGTGGAGTCGCATGGCGCGCACACCAACACGCTAGCGTGGGTGCGGGCGGTACATAGGACGCCGCCAGCCCGAGCGTGAGGTGGCAGGGACGTGACGCCGGAGGTCGTGGCGGTGCCCGACGCGCCGCTCGGCGCCGCCGACGCGACACGGCGTTGGGGTGTCCGCTGCCCCGACGCAAAGGTGCGCTGGCCGGGCGTCACCCGCCCCGAGGCGGCCGCGCTGCTCGAGCGGGTCACCGCCGGGGCGCTCGTGCCGGATGAGCTGCTGATACAGGTCGACTTGGGCGTGGTGCTCAGCGACGGGGCCGGTCCGTACCTGGTCGACGCCGACGGGCTGCTGGTGCTCGTCGTCGATGCGCACCCGGTACTTGCCGGCCTGCACATCGCGATGGGCCAGCCGGGCCCGGAGTCGGCCAGGATCGGGGCGGTCCGCCCGTTGGGAACCGCCGCCTGCTGGTCCTGGGCGTGTCGCGCCGATGTCGCTGCCGCGGCCCGCATCGCGGCCCTCGATGCCCTGGTAGGCGCCGATCGGGAGGGCGCGTTACCGGCGTGGGCCGTGCGCGCCAACTCGGCCGGCATCCCCTAAGGTAGGACTCAGTAATGGCCCGAATGAGCGTCTATGAAGTGCGGTTTCGCGCACGTTCGACCGATGTGCTCGCCGACGATCCGGCGGGGCAGTTGCGCGCGGTGCTCGAGGTCATGCCGGGGATCGCACACTCGCTCGGTGCCGATCACGACGCCGTGACGCGCACCGTAACGGGCGGCTTTCAGCTCGAGGTGGCGCGCGGGATGGCCGCCGCCGCTCGGGACAGCAGTCGCCTGGCAAAGGAAGCCCTCAAGCTGGCTGGCATGGTCGATGCGCGGCTGGTCGAGCTGACGATCGCCCTGCGTCAGAGCCAGTGAGCGGCGCCTGATCGCCGTGCTGCCGCACCGGCGTCGCCGGGTCGCGGCCGACGCCCACCTCTGCAGGACATTGACGCTGCTGTCAGGATTGCCCGATCATGAGTGACGCGCCAGACACCTCACGCTCGATCGGTCTCGTCGGCGGTAACGCGCTGCCCGGGGGCGTAATGATGCGCACGGCCCGGCGCGTCGGCGTTGCCGTCCGCCAAGAGGCGACCGGACTCATTGTCACCGAGGGATTCGATCTCCAGCCGCCCACCGGCCGCTGGATCAAGCTGCCGCTTGCGCGCGGAATCGTGGCGATGCGCACCGCGCTGGGCACCGGCAAGGAGGCGATGCTGATTGGCGACCGACTGCGCTGGGCCGCGCCCGAGTCGGACGCTGCGGGCGACGTCGACGTGCCGGAGGACGAGCCGCTGAGTTGGTGGGCCAAAGTCCTGATGGTCGTGGGCGCGGTGATCGGCATCCTCGTACAGGTGCTCGCCTTCCGTGTTGCGCCGATCGTGATCGCCAAGCAGGCCGGCCTGACCGGTGCCGCGTTCATCGTGGCCGATGCGGCGATTCGGCTGGGCCTGCTGCTCGGGGTGCTCCTACTGATGAGCATGCTGCGACCGTTCCGGCGCATCCTGTCCTACCATGGCGCCGAGCATCAGGCGATCGCGGCCTACGAGGCGGGCGCGCCGCTGACCGCGGCCGCCGCCGCAGGGTTCACGCGCTTTCACCCGCGCTGCGGCACGTCGTTTCTCGTGGTCTCGGCGGTCGTCTCGATCGGCGTGTACGGGGTTGTGCTGTGGGCGACCGGGAACTTCAGCTATGTCGCCCTGATCGCCACCCGGATCATCCTGGCGCCGGTCGTCACGGCGATCGCCTTCGAGATCCAGCGCCAGGCGGCGCGCCTGTCCGGCGGCCGGTGGCGGTTCCTGTCGGCTCCGGGGATGTGGGCCCAATACCTGACGACCCGTCCGCCCGGTGCCGAGGAACTGGAGGTCGCGGTGGCCGCGTTGCACGAGGCGCTGCGCCCCCCCAGTGCACCCACGACCCACCAGGACATCCTTGCGGTCGCCGGAGCCGAGCTTCCGTCGACGGCGAGCTAAGCGGCGGTGAGTCACTGGCTGAGTGTCCTTGTCGCCGTGGCGGTGATCGTCGTGATCAGCGCGGCGATCACCGCCACGGCGCGACTCATGATTCACCGGCTCGAACACCGGATGTCGGACAAGTTCGAAGACGGCAGCTCCGGCCAGAAGCGCGCGCATACGATGACCGGGATCCTGTTGTCGGTCATTCTCGTGATCCTCTGGATCACCGCCGTCGTGATGGTCCTGCAGGAGCTCGGGGTGCCGGTCGCGCCGCTGCTCGCGACCGCGGGCATCGGTGCGATCGCAATCGGCTTGGGCGCGCAGAGCCTGGTGCGCGACGTGGTGTCGGGGTTCTTTATCCTGCTCGAGAACCAGTACGACGTCGGCGACACCGTCCAGGTGGCCAACGTCTCGGGCACCGTGGAATCGGTGGGTCTGCGGACGACGGTGCTGCGCGGCGCCGACGGGACCCGCCACGTCGTCTCTAATGGCGAGATCCGCATCTCCAGCAACCAGACGCGGGTCTTCTCGCGCAGCGTGCTGGTGCTGCCGCTGCCCTACGACGTCGATGTGGACCACGCGCTGGCGCTGGCGACGGCGGCCGGCGCCGACCTGCGCAGTGACCCGGTCTTTGGCCCGGACATCCGTAGCGACGTCGAGGTCCTCGGCGTCGACGCGTTCGGGGCCGACCGCATGGACATCAAGCTCACGGTCGAGACCCGCCCGGGCCGTCAGTGGGTGGTCGGCCGCGAGCTGCGACGTCGCATCAAGGTGCTGCTCGACCGAGAGGGCATTTCGTTCGTCTCGACCGGACCCGGCCCGGTCTGAACGACGTGACGGATCAGCCGTGCGGCGGGCGCGGGAAGAAGGCGCTGGTGCGACGGACATACTCGGCGTAGCCCGGCCGGCGCGCCCCGATGTCACGCTCCAGGAGGCTGACCCCGGACACCCGGATCAGCAGGATGCTCATCAGCACCGGTCCCGGGAACGTCAACACTCCCCAGCCCGTCTCGGCCGCGATCAGCCACAGGCCCCACCACACCAGGAAGTCCCCGAAGTAGTTGGGGTGCCGGGTATACCGCCACAGACCCGTCGCGAGTACCTTGCCGCGGTTGTCCGCGTTTGCACGGAAACGCGCCAGTTGGCTGTCGCCGATCGTCTCGAACGCGAGGCCGCACGCCCAGCAGATCGTGCCAAGCACCGCGACCGGCCCGAGCGCGGGCCCGCTCGGGATGCCCCCCATCTGGACCGGCAAGGAGACGACCAGCATCAGCACGCCCTGGAGCGCGAAGACGCTCACGAGGCTAATCCAGACGAAACGGCGGCCCTGGCGCGTGCGCATCGCGGCGTAGCGAAAGTCCTCCGGCGCGCCGTGGTTGCGCCAGAGCAGGTACCCGAACAGTCGGAGACCCCAGATCGAGGTGAGGACCACCAGCAGGGCGCGGCGCCCGGGGTCGCCCGGGGCGGACAGTCCGGCGATCCAGGCGACCACCACAAAGCCAAAGCCCCAGAACGGGTCGATGATGCTGACGTCCCGGAGGCGGATGCTCGCCAGCCAGAGCACCAGCATCAACACGGCGACCCCGAGGGCGCACCAGCCAAATGTCGCAAGCACCGTCACGGCTGCAGCGTGTCAACTGGTGGGCAGAAGGCCAAGCGGGACCCGGTCACCATCGGCGCGCGGATCGGTAGCGTGTGGGCATGGAGCCGCTGGGAATCGAACTCGCCGAGCGTGTCGGGCTCCCGGACATCGTGCTGCGCGCGGCGATCCGCACCCGGATTAGGCGCCGGATTCGCCTCGAATCACGTGGCGGCGTGGAGGCTCAGTCCGAGCGGCTGCGGGCGCAGATCGCCGACTCGGACCGGGGTCAGATCGCGGTGGCGACCGAGGCCGCGAACCTCCAGCACTATGAGGTCCCGGCTGAGTTCTTTGCCCTGTGCCTCGGGCCGCGGCGCAAGTACTCCTGTGCGCTGTGGCCCGACGGGGTCCATGATCTCGCGGCCGCCGAGGAGGCGATGCTGGTCCTGTATGCAGAGCGCGCCGACCTGCACGACGGCCACGAGATGCTCGATCTGGGGTGCGGCTGGGGGTCGCTGACGCTCTGGCTGGCCGAGCACTACCCCTCGAGCACGGTGACCGGGGTCTCGAACAGCGCGTCCCAACGGGCGTACATCGAACAGGCGGCGGCCGCGCGCGGACTCACCAACGTGCGCGTGATCACCGCCGACGTGAACGCGTTCGTCCCGGATCGGACGTTCGATCGCATCATGTCCGTCGAGATGCTCGAACACGTGCGCAACCATCGTGCGTTGCTTGCCCGAATGGCAAGCTGGCTGCGACCGGACGGGCGCCTGTTCGTGCATGTCTTCTCCCACCGGACGCTGGCCTTTCGGTTCGACGCCCAGGCTCGCTCCGACTGGATTGCGCGGCACTTTTTCACCGGGGGGACGATGCTCTCCGATGGTCTGCTCCCGCGCGTCGCCGACGATCTGACGCTCGTCGACCAATGGTGCGTCTCGGGAATGCACTACGCCCGCACGGCCCGGGCGTGGCTCGAGCGCGTTGATCGGAACCGCGAGGCCGCGCGCGCCGTGCTGGCGACGCACGTCGGCCGGCGTCGCGCCGCCCGTCAGCTGCGCCGCTGGCGGCTGTTCTTCCTGGCGTGCGAGGGCCTGTGGGGGTATGACGATGGTAACCAGTTCATCGTCAGCCACTACCTGTTCCGACGCGCCCGAACGTCGGCGTAGTTCGGCACGCGACGTCAGCCGCCGGGGGGAGGCGCGGCTTTCGCCTTGGCGGTGGCATCCGAGCGCAGCTCATGCAGGCGATCTGCCCCGGCCCGCACGATGGTGTTCGACGCGACGAGCCCCGCGAGAGATCCTTGGAAATGCGGCATCACGTAGCGTGCGATCAGTTCGTGGCTGCGCTTGACCGCATCGAACGGCGCCCATTCGTGGCCCCAAAACAGCACGGTCCCGAATCCGCCGCTCATCCGGGCCAAGTCGGTAATGACCGCGATCAGGTCCTCCGGCGTGCCGATCACCCAGGCCCCGAGCTCGGCCATCTGCTCGACGATCTGTTCCGCGGGTCCGGGAACCGGGCACGGCCGGCCGGTGGTCGCCTCGACGTACTCGAGCATGTGGCGGGCGCCGCCTTCGCGCGTTTCCGCCAGTGCCTGAGCGCGCGTCTCGGCGATGTGGACCGGGATCACCAGGCGCCAGTCGCGACGGTGGACACGGGTTCCGGCCACCTCGGCGCTATGTTCGGCCTCGGCCCACTGTCGGCGCAGGTCCATGCTGCCGCCGGTCGCCTTGGCGACGGTCAGCGACAGGACACCGGCCCCCAGCTCACCGGCCAGGCGCATCCCCGCCGGTGACTCCATGCTCGTGACGGCAATCGGCGGCGTGGGGCGCTGGTACGGGCGCAACTGCACGACGGCATCGACGAGCGTGAACCACTCCGAGCGCACGGTGAGCGGCTCGGGCTCGGTCATCAGGCGGACGATCACCCGAATGGCCTCGGCCATGCGATCGCGCAACACGGCGGGATCGAGCCCGAGCATCAGCGCATCGGAGATGTGTCCACCCGGACCAACGCCGAAGTTGATCCTGCCGCGGGTCAGGTGGTCGAGCAGGATCACGCGATCGGCGACCATCAGCGGATGGTGGTAGGGCAGGCTGATCGCACCGGTGCCGAGCCGGATGTGGCGGGTGCGCTCGGCGGCGACGGCCAGGAACAGCTCCGGCGAGGCGATCGTCTCCCAGCCACTGGTGTGGTGCTCTCCGACCCACGCTTCGTCGTAGCCGAGCCGGTCAGTCCAACCGATGAGTTCCAGGTCGCGTTCGAGCGCCAGCGTGGGCGAATCGCCCAAGGCGTGGAAGGGGGCCAGAAACAACCCGAAGCCGAGTCGTGCGTGATTCATGTGGGGGAAGTCTGCGGTTCGGGCGGGTCTGGGTCAAGCGCACCACCTCGTGCAAATTGTTATGTGTTCGGACACCGCTGCCGATAGAACCGTATCCCCCGAGCGTGAGCCTCATTGCGCGGTCATGCCGGCGATCGTGCCGCCGAGCCCGCGTAAGAACTTTGTCAAAAGGCTCAAGATTACGGCTACAGCGTTCGATTCAGGACTCGTGGGCATCTCACGACTTCCGGAATCCGTCTCGCGAGCGCGCCCGCGCGCGCGCCAAGACGAACTCATCTCCGACAGTCTCAAGCGTGACGCGACACCGCTGACTTCGGATGAGCGCCGCGTGCTGGCTGTCGTCGGTGGGAGCTTCCTGGTCATCGCCACCGCGACGGCCATCTACATGCCGTGGCACAGGGCGCTGTCGTGGTCGGAAGTCTTCCTGGTCGTGGCCGTGCTGGCGGTGGCTTCGCGGACCCGCTTCGTGACCGAGGCGGGCCACACCGCGCCGATTGTCCTCGTGACGGTGCCGGCGCTGTTCATGTTGCCTCCGCCCATCGTTCCCCTGGTGACCGGGGTCGGCCTCGCCCTCGGACGCGTGCCCGACGTGCTGACCCGGCGCTCGACGCCTGCACGGCCGCTGCTGGGCTTTGCGAGCGCGGGCTTCATGATCGGTCCCGCGATCATCCTGTCGCTAGCCGGCGCCCCGGCGCCCACCGCAACGGCGGTCTGGATTCTCGTCGCCGCCTTGGCCTCCCAGCTGCTGCTCGACATGGCGATCTCCTCCGTGCGCGAGGCGCTCGTGCTCGGCATGACGGCCCGCCAACAGCTCACCGAGGGCCTGTGGGTCTACAAGATCGATATCGCCCTGGCGCCTGTCGGGCTCCTGATCGCGATCGCGGCCACCGACGTGCCCTGGTCGCTGTTGCTATTGGTCCCGCTGCTGCTGTTGATGCATTACTTCTCAGACGAGCGGCGACGGCGTCTTGAGCAGATGACCGAACTCAACGCTGCGTACCGAGGCACCGCGATGGTGCTCGGCGACGTTGTGGAGTCCGATGACGCGTACACCGGCGAGCACTCGCGGGGGGTCGTCCAGTTGGCACTGGAAGTTGCGCAAGAGCTCCGGCTCGATGAGCAGACCTGCCGCCGCGTGGACTTCGGCGCGATGCTGCACGATGTCGGCAAGGTCGCGATTCCCAAGGAGATCATCAACAAGCCGGGGCCGCTCGACCCCGACGAGTGGGACATCGTCAAGACCCACACGACCGAGGGCCAGCGGATGCTGGACCAGGTCGGCGGCCTGATGCGCAACATCGGCCTGATCGTGCGCGCACACCACGAGCGCTGGGACGGCACCGGGTACCCGGATGGGCTGCGCGGCGACGAGATCCCGATCGAGGCCCGCATCGTGTCGGCGTGCGATACCTGGAGCGCGATGACCACCACGCGTTCGTACCGCATCGCAATGTCCCGCGAGGCGGCGATGGCCGAGCTCCAGTCGGCTGCCGGCACGCAGCTGGATCCCACCGTCGTCGATGCGCTGATCCGCGTGATCGTGCGCAACGGCGACCACCGCGTCGCGGCGCGCTAGACGCCCGCCGAGGAGCCGGTGATCAGTCGATCACCCTGCGCATGAACAGCCATGTCCCGAGGGCGCCGAAGCCGGCCACCTGGATGACCAACGCGACGATCACGGCGCCCACCGGCATGTGCGGGATGGCCGGGGTGAGCGCGGTCCGCAGACCTTCCGACACGTACACCAGCGGGTTGATCAGGGTGAAGATCTGCAACCAGCGAATGCTGCCCAGCTGTGCCCACGGATAGTAGGTGCAACCCAGGAACGTCACCGGGACGACCACCAGCGAGAAGATCAGGCCGATCTGCTTGGGCTTGACGACGGTCCCGATCACCAGGCCCAGGTACCCCGCCACGAGCGCCGCCAACAGCACGGTGGCGATCAGCATCGGCCAGCTCGCGACGGAGACCGACACCGGCTCGGCTGAGACCAGGAGCACCATTGGGAGGACCGCAGCGGCGGCGATGATCGACTGGAAGCTGCTCCAGACGACCTTTTCGAGCGCCACCATGCCGACGGGCAGGGGCGCCATGACCCGGTCTTCGATCTCGCGTGTGCCCCCGAGTTCGGTGGCCAACGGGAGCGCGACGGCGGCGATGCCCTGGAAGAAGATCGCGACCGCCACCAGACCCGGCGCGATCACCGTCGCGAAGCTCACCCCCGTGGCGCCGCCAGGTGTGATGCCGGCTCCGATCTTTGGAAACACGTAGGTGAACACGAAGGTGAACAGCAGCGGGTTCATGATCGTGCGCAGCAAAAAGGGGATGAATTCGCGGGCGAGCACGCGCGCGTCGCGCAGCATCAGGCCCCAGAACGCCCGCGCGTAGATGCCGGCGCGTCCCGGACCGCGCCCGATACTGAGCGTCGTCACGGGACCAGCGCCCGTCCGGTCAGGGCGATGAACGCCGTCTCGAGCGACGGCTCGGCCACCGCCAGATCGCGGAGGTCTGCGCCGGCGAGCGCGACGACGTGCGGGACGATGCCGTCGGTGCCGGTCACGTGGACGCGGATCGTCGCGTGGTCTACATCGACGGCCCCGACGCCCGCGAGGCCGCGCAACTGCTCCGCCAGGCCCGGATTGGCGTCCCGCAGCCGCAAGGTCACCAAGACGCCGTCACCGGAGTCGCGCTTGATGTGTTCGGGCGTGTCGCAGACGAGGATCTTGCCGTTGTTCATGACCGCCACGCGGTCACAGAGTGCATCGGCCTCTTCGATGTAGTGCGTGGTCAGCACGACGGCCATGCCCTCGGCCTCGCGCAGGGTGCGCACCGAATCCCAGAGCGCCATGCGGCTTTGCGGGTCGAGCCCGGTGGTCGGCTCGTCAAGAAACAGCACCTCCGGGTGGTGCATGAGCGCACAGGCCAGCTGCGTGCGCCGGGCGAGGCCGCCCGACAAGTCGGCAACCATGGTGCGCCCGCGATCGCCGATGCCGAAGCTCGCGAGCAGGTCCGCTGCCCGAGCATGGGCGATGTGCCGGGACATGCCGAAAAACCGGCCGTGGAAGTACAGGTTCTCCTCGACGGTGCACGCGCGATCGAGCGTGTTGAACTGGGTCACGACTCCGATGTGGCGCTTGGCGACCGACGGATGTGCGCGGACGTCGATACCGGTGACGATCACTGTTCCCGCGGTCGGGCGGACCCGCGTCGTGGCGATGCCGATGGTCGTCGTCTTGCCTGCGCCGTTGGGTCCCAAGAGGCCGAAGATCTCTCCGCGGGCGACGCGGAGATCGATGCCGTCCACGGCGTTCGGGGCGTCGGGCGCATAGCGCTTGACGACGTCGCGAAGGTCGAGGGATAGGGGCTGCGCCTCGGCCGTCACGGTCGTATGCTGCCACAACTTCGCCGGCCACCGCCGCGTGCGTCCGGTGCCACGATGCCCGACGACAGGGAGTGTCTATGGACCGTTTCGCACCGGCGCTGTTGGCGGTGACCGGCGGCGGTCTCATCGCCGCGCAGGCGCCGATCAACGCCCGTCTGAAGATCATGGTCGGCTCGCCACTGCTGGCGGCGGGGGTCTCGTTCGCCATCGGCACCCTGTTGTTGGGCATCGCGGTCCTCATGACCAGCGGCCAAGGCGGCGTCACGGCGCTCGGCGGCGGGCCGTGGTGGGCGTACCTCGGCGGGCTTTGCGGCGCCGTGCTGGTCACCGCGACGCTTATCGCGACGCCTCGGCTCGGAGTCACATCGACCTTCGTCGCGGTGATCGTCGGGCAGGTGGCAATCGCGGCGATCATTGACCGGTTCGGCCTGTTCGGGGTCGCCGCCCGCGGGTTCACCCCGACCAGGGTGGCCGCCATCGGCCTGCTTGCCGTGAGCCTGCTGCTGCTGCTCCGCGAGTAGGTGCGACCGGGCGGGGTTAGGTCGAGCGCAGCGCTTCGGTCGGTGACAGCCGTGCCGCACGCAGCGCGGGGTAGAGCCCCGCGATCCCGCCGATCACCAGCGCCGCCAACAGGCCGCCCCAGACCGCGATGGCGGGAATGATCACCCCCCAGTTCTGCAGCTCGGCGAAGACCACGGTCGCGATCACGCCAAGGAGCACCCCCGCGATCCCGCCGATGGCGGCGAGAATCAGCGACTCGGTGATGAACTGGACCATGATGTGCCGGCGTGTCGCCCCAAGCGCGCGGCGCAGGCCGATCTCCGAGCGTCGCTCGAGGACCGTGATGACCATGATATTGGCGATGCCGACGCCACCGACGAGCAACGCCACCGCGCCGAGTCCCAGCAGCAGCTCGGTGAGCGTGCTCGTGGCCGCAGCCTTGGCCTGCAGCTGGGCCGTCGGGCTCGTCGCGGCGATCTGATCGGGGTTCTCTGGGTTAGCGGTTGCGGCCAGCGCGCCCAGGACGGCGGCGATGTCGTCGGGGTTTGCCCGGACGTCGATCGTGGTCGGCGAGTTTGAGACGCCGAGTATCGACACGGCTGCGGGGATCCCCACCATGGCGCTGCTGTCGAGGGCCGGGCTCAACGGGAACGGATCGAGGATCCCGACGACGGTGAAGTTCTGTCCACCGATCGACACCGTGGGTGCGCCGTCGAGGCTCACGATTCCGAGTGCGTGGGCGGCCGTCGCGCCCAGCACCGCCACCGGGTAGGTGATGTTGGCCGCGTTGAGAAAGTGCCCCTGGCTGACCGCACCGTGCAGGGTCGTCAGGATGTTGGGGTCCACGGCCGTGACCGACAGGCCCGCGGTGAAGTCGGATGGTACGTAGCGCGAGCGGTAGACGTTCACGCCGGTCGCGACCTCCTGCGAGACGGCCTGCACGTTCGGGATGCGGGCGATCGTGCCCGCCGCGGTGGCGGGAAGCTGGGCGGTGCCGACCCCGATGCCGGTTTGAGGTTGCACCTGGATGAGGTTGGTCCCGAGCGCGTCGATCTGGTTGATCAAGTTCGAACGGCTCGAGTTGCTGAGCCCGAGGACCCCGACGATCGCGGCGATGCCGATCGCGATGCCGATGGCCGACATGATCGATCGGTTACGCCGCGTGTTCACCCCGACGACGGCCGTGTGCAGGATGTTGCGGGCCGAAAGCCGGCTGGGGGTCAGTCGTTCGGGCATCAGGATGGCCCGGCGACGCGCGGCATCGTCGCCGTGATGCCGGAATCGTCGACAATTTGGCCGTCGCGGATCCGAATGAGCCGTGGCAGTCGTTCGGCCACCTCGAGGCTGTGGGTGATTACCACGATCGTCACGCCGTCGCGGTTGAGCTGCTCGAGCAACTCGATGATCTCGTCGGCGCGGCGCGTATCGAGATTGCCGGTCGGCTCGTCGGCGAGCACGATCGCTGGCCGGCCAACCACTGCGCGGGCCACCGCGACGCGCTGGCGTTCGCCGCCCGACAGCTGGAAGGCGCGGTGCTGCAGGCGGTGACCGAGACCGACGCGTTCGAGTGCCGTCGCGGCCAGCTCGCGGCGCTCGCGGGTGTTGATCCCGCGGTAGATCAGCCCGTTGGCGACATTCTCGACCGCCGTTTCCCGCTCCAACAAGAAGAACTGCTGGAAGACGAACCCGATTTGTTGGGCGCGCAGCGCCGACAGTTCGCGATCCGACAGGACGTCGAGGTCGTATCCGGCGATCGCGACGCGCCCCGAGGTTGGCCGATCGAGGGTGCCCATGATCTGCAGCAGCGTCGTCTTGCCGGAACCCGACGGGCCGACGATCGCCGCCAGCTCGCCGGTCCGGATCTGCAGCGAGGCGTGGTCGAGCGCACGCACCCGCGGCGGCCCCGGGTAGTCCTTGACAACGTCCTCAAGGCGGGCGACGAACGCATCCGTCGCGTCGCCGATCGCGGGCGCGGGGACGGCGTCATCCACTAGGAGGAGGCCACGACGACGCGCTCGCCGGGACTCAGATTCGCGCCGGGCACGGCGACGATGCCGCGCGTGTCGTCGTAGATCGAGGGGTTGACGCTCACATTGGTCAGGCTGCCGCCGTTGTTGGCGCTCGGGACCTGGACGATGAACTGGCCCGCCGACGTTGCCAGCAGTGCGCCGAGCGGGACCGCCAGCACGTCGTGGACGCTGTGGGTCGTGACGATTACATTGACCGACGAACCCGCGATGCTGCTGCCGAGCGCGGGGTTGTTGAGCGCGACGGTTGCCGGCGTGGAGCTTGCACCGGAGCTCGAGCTCGATCCGCTTCCCGACGAACTGCCCGAACCGCTACTTGCGCTCGCCGCGCTCGTGCTGCCGCCGACCGCAGTGACCTTTCCGACGACGACCGCGTTGTCGGGGAGCTGGACATCGACACGCTGCCCGGCGCTGAGCAGGCCGAGCTGGGTGCTGCTCTCCGAGGTCGTCACGATCGGCGATTCGGGTCCGATCGACAGGATCTGGCTGCCGCTGGAGACAGCGTCGCCGACGGTCCCCACCTGGGCGATGACGCGTGATGGGCCGCTGACGAAGACCACCTGGCCGAGGTGCACGATGCCGTCGACCGTCAGGCCGGTCGCCTGTTGCCAGGCCTCGACGGCCGTGACCGTTGCCGACCCGTAGGTGCCGTCGGTGGTTCCGGGGTTGTAGCCGAGGTCGGAGAGACTTTGCTGGAGTTGCGTGACGTCCGTGCCGCTGTCGCCGGATTGCATGTCGCGATAGGCGGGCAGCGTGCCGTACATCGCCACGACCGGCTGCTCGTTGACCGTGAACAGCGTGGTGCCGACCTTGACGCGTGACCCGACGGCCGCCATCGTCGTGAGCGTTGCCGTTCCTGAGGAGCTCGCCGCCGCACCGGACGACGCCCCGCCTGCGGATGACGAGCTGGCGCCGGTCGACGCGCTCGATGACGAGGAACTGGGGGTCAAACGGTTGATGATCGTCTGCGTGGCGGTGTAGGCGATCGTGCCGCTCAGCGACTGGGTCTGTGCGACGGTCGTGCGCGCGACGGTCCCGTAGTTCAGGCCGCTCGTCGCGGGCGTCGACGACGTGCTCGACCCCCGATCGGCGACGATGATTCCGCCCGCGAGCGCTGCGATGACAAGGACCGCGGCGATCGGGACCCCGAGGGTCACCCACCGCGATCGTCGCGTGGCGCGTGATTCGTCATCGGCCGTCTCGGAGGCGGCCTGATCGGCCGGGGGTTCCTCGTCGAGCGGCCGCTCGGTCATCCGACGGCTCCTGAGCCAAGGGCGCTACCGCCGGCTCCGGCACCACCGGCACCACCGGCACCACCGCGGGACCCGAAGCCCGCGCTTTGCAAAATCGGCCGGCAGGTCGTGTTGGCCTTCTGAAAGGTTGGATCGTTGCGGTTGATCCCGCCGAACGGCCCGCGGAAGGATCCCGGCGTGGTGCTGGTGCTCGGTGTGCTGTTGAAGTTCGGGTCCGGCATGTTGAATCCGTTCGACCGCATGCACTGCGCGTACTTGAGCAGCGCCGCCTGGAATTGCGGGTTGCTGGACGGGTTGAAGCCGAACGTGATGCCATTGAGCGTGCTCCGGCACGCGCTGCGGGCCTGCTGAATCTGCGTCAGTTGCGCAGAGGTCGGCGTCTGACCGTTTTGGAACTGCGTCGGTCGCGGCAGCCGGACGATGCCGTTGGCCCCCACCGTGGGGTCGCTCACCGCGACCCCGTGCTGGCGCATGCACTGGGCGTAGTTGAGGAATGCGGTCTCACGGGCGGCGTTTGAACTCGCACCGGTCGACGACGAACTCCCGGAGCTTCCGCCGCAACCGGCGACGGCGACGGCCGTCACCAGGACGGCAACGGCGATCGTCGCCGTCCGCGTCCGAGCGCCCCGCAGTCGCGAGACGACGCTACGACGCAATTCCATGCTCGGCCTTCCTGGAGCGCCTGATCGGGCGCGGATCACGTGACGGGCCACTGACCGGTGTACCTGCGTCCGGAGCCCGTTCCCGCGGAACGCCGGGGCGGTGGCGGGCGAGGTGGGAGACCGCGGCAGGACGCTCGATCGAGGGTCGAGGCCATGTTTCGCCGGCCAACATGAAATCTGCCTGTGACCCGTGTTATGGGTCTGTTGTGGCGCCCGCGCCCGTCGCTCAGAACGGCAGTGGCAACGGCTCGATGGTCGTACGCAGGTACACCGCGAAGAAGTCTTTGGTGTTCGGTGACAGGAAGCGGGTCGCAGTTTGGTTCGGGTTCGGGACGAACAGGCTCGGCGCGCCGGCGTTCGGAAGCCCGAAGGTCGCAAGGATCGGCCATGCCGGGTTGATATCAAGCTCCATCGCCCGAACGGCACCGGCATGTACGAGGATCCGCGCCAGCGACGGCGCGGTCTGATGTGGTGCCGCCACATACAGCAGGTTGCCGTTGCCGTCGATCCCGATCGCCGAACGCCAGACCGCCGGCGCCCCGCCGAGTGTGAGCCCCCACGCCTCGGAGACGTTGACGCCCGGGGTGACGCGGCCACCGGAGACGAGCAGGGGAAGATTCTGGCGCGCCATCACGACGTCGGGACCGGGCCGACGGGCCGCGGTCCAGCGCACGATGTCGATGTGGCCGTCTCGGTACCCGACAACGGTTGCCAGTCCCCGGATCATCGGCGCGTACAGCGTCTGATTGGCGAAGAACCCGCCACGCGCGTCCTTGAGATAAAATCCCGAATTGAACGTCGCGACCAGGTTCGTTCGCGCGAGGTGGGGAACCGACTCCGGACCCCGCGGGTACGGAGTCGTCTCGGGATTCTTGACGCCGGGGTACAGCGCGACCTGGGTCCGGCTCGAGCGGAACCACGCGATCGACGCGGCGTCGCCGGCGGAATCCGTCGGGACGGTCGTGACGAGGACTGCGGCCGGCAGGCCGGCCCAGGGCTCCGGGTTGCGCCAGCCAACCGGGACGCGCGGTCCGGACAGCAACGGTGCGACGATCGCCGGTCCGGGCGTATCCACGGGGACCGGCGGCCCGGCGATTGCCCCGAGCGCCGTGGCGGCACTCCCAGCGAGCATCGCGGCGAGGCAGGTGGCGGTCAGGCCGTGGCGCACCCGCCTGGACGGGCGCGACCGGACGGCCGGCGGGATCGTGGGAAACAGACGATTGGTCATGACACGCCGGCGGATCATGCCGTATCCGGACGACCGGGGGCGGGATACCGGGCATGCCCCGAACCGGACTTGGCCTGGTCGGGGCGAGGCGCTACGCTAATCACGTGAAAACCAAAAGTCTTTTCGCCTTTCCCGATCCGGTCAACGAGGTCTCCGCGCGGACCGTTGCTGCGGGTGTTGTCGCACTGTGCCTGATTGCGCTCGTCAGCGGACAGGCATGGCTGACCGTCGTGATCGCCTGTGGCTTTCTGGCCCGCGTGGCGACCGGTCCGACGCTGAGCCCGCTCGGCCAGCTGGCGACGCGGGTCGTCACGCCGCGACTTGGGTTGGCGCCCCGCTACGTCCCCGGGCCACCGAAGCGCTTTGCGCAGGGCATCGGCGCCGTGCTGTCGGTCGGCGCCGCCGTTGTGGCCGTCGGGTTCGGTTCTCAGGGCGCAGCCGACGTTCTGCTGGCGGCGATTCTGGTTGCGGCCACGCTGGAGTCTGCCCTGGGCTTCTGTCTCGGATGCAAGATCTTCGCCGGCCTGATGCGCATCGGCGTCATCCCGGAACGTGTCTGCGTCGCATGCGCCAACGTGCGCTTCGAGGCGCCGATCGGGCGCGAAGGCAGCGCATAGCCCACGCCGTGGCGTGGCCCGATGGGACCACGCCCAAGGGCGGGCGACACCACCCACGGCGATCGCACCGGGCACGCTCGCCGCGACGGTGCATCCGGCTCCGCGGGACGTCAGCGCGCGTCGGGATGCATCTCCGGCGGGATGAGCAAGACCGGACACGAGGCGTGGTAGGCCAGATATCCGGCGAAACTTCCGACGGCCATGCGGCGGAACGCCCCCTGGTGGCTCGCGGCAACGATGAGGTCGACATGCTTCTCGTCGGCCCACCGAATCGCCGCCGCCGGCGGGAAGTTCGAGAAGCTGTCGATCATCACGACGTTGCAATGCGGCGTGTGCTCACCGAGCGCGATCAGCCAGTCCGGCGTGTCCGGCGGCGTCGTGGGTTCGGGCGGGTAGTAGACACCGAAATACACGGCCGGCGGCACGATATGGATGATGTCGAGCTGATCTGCGCCGAGCTGGTCCCGCAGCCGGACCGCGTAGTCAAGTGCGAGCTTGGCGGCCTCGCTGCCGTCGACGCAGCATGCGATGTGGGAAACGCGCTCGCCCATGAGGGGCCTCCTTTGCGTGTGATCGCGACGTGGGATCGGCCGGCACGTCTGGACGACCACCAGTGAGCTTCGCGCAGGTCCGGGTTGGCGTCATCGGGGAACCCTGCCGCCGTGTCTGCGGGCACTTGCGGAGTTCCCGGGAACGCAGGCCAACCGCACGCGACGACCCGCGACTCAGTAGTTGAGCCGGTCCGCGCGTGGGCGACGCTGGAAGAGCATCCACAACGCGACGAAGATCAGCACCTTCACGCCGAGATCGCACACGATGAACCACGTCGCGATGAGCCATCCGGGTGCGCCGGTGGCGTAGAAGACGCCGGTCAGGACGCTCGTGAGGATGAACAGGACGACTGCACCGACCAGGATCACTCCGTCACGTGTGGCGTGGCGCTCACGTGCCGGGGCGCGGTGGTCGACGGGCTCCGCCACGACCACGTGCGCGTCGTCGCGGGCCTCGTCAACCTCGACGTGGGTAATCGGCACGCCGAAGCGTTCGCGCGCCTGCGCCACGACCCCGTGCTCGAGCCAGTTGGACCGTGCCGACGGATGCGTCGCGATGATGATCTCGTCTGGATCAAAGGTGCGGACCGCATCATCGGTCGCCGCGAGCGGATCGGCGTCGCCGAGTGCACCGCGCACGGCGACGCCCGCGGACTCGCACTGCTCGATGGACGCCGACAGCCGCCGTTGTGCCGCGACGGTCCCCGCGTCCTCGTCGGACATCCAGTACCGCAATCGTGACGTCAGCGCGGGTGCGACGATCAGCACATCGGTCTCATCGACACGTTCGCGGATCTCGCGGAAGAGCTCGGAACCGGCGCACGTCGTGTTGGCGACCACAAGGAGCCGATGCCGCGACCCTGATAGGGCAGTTGTCATCGGAACCGCCTTCGACGCGGCGCCCGGAATGCGCCGATCAACCGCAGGATAGGTCGACGGTCCGACCACGCCATCGGGGCGGCCCCGGGGTGCGACCGCGGTCCATTGGAGGTCCTGCTGGGCCCCGGCGCGACCGGGGCCCAGCGACGATGCGTTAGGCGGCCGGCTGGGAGCGGGAGCTGCCCGGTGCGTTCACCACGTGCGCAGCGTCGTGCGTGGTGTCGACTTCGACATGGGTGATGGGCACCGAGTAGCGCCGGCGTGCCTGGGCGACGACGTCACGCTCGAGCCAGTTGGACCGTCCGGGCGGGTGGGTCGCGATGATGATCTCGTCCGGGTGGAAGACGCGCATCGCGTCATCGATCGCCTGCAGTGGATGGGCGTCGCCGAGTTGGCCGCGGGCCGTGATCCCGGCCGCCGCGCAGTGCTCGAGCGAGACGGCCAGCCGCCGCTGGGCGCCGGCGACACCGTCGTTGAAGTCCATCAGCCAGTAGTGCAGGCGCGAGGTCAGCGCGGGGGCGACGATGAGGACCTCAGTGTCGGTCTCATCGGCACGTTCACGGATCTCACGAAAGAGCTCCGCGCCCGTGAGCGTCGCGTTGGAGATCACCAGAAGCCGCCGGTGCGGTTGACGCGTGGTGGCAGACATGGCGTGTCCTTTGTGTGCCGAAGTTGG
>JADGPF010000084.1 GCA_017882585.1 Thermoleophilia bacterium | reverse complement strand
GACTTGTCGATGGGGACCAGCCAGGATTATGTAGTGGCCGTGCAAGAGGGAGCGACCATCGTGCGTCTCGGACGCGGACTAATCGAGCGGGGAAGGGCCTAACCGTGGCAATCGGCGATATGTGGCATAAGACCCTCGTGTACTTCGGCATGGCCGACGGGCACGACGACGACTACCAAGACGACGACTTCGAGGACACCGGCACGTACCGGACCTCGCAGGGCTCCTCGTCACGGTCGTCTGCCGAGGATGACCTCGAGCGCAGCTACCGCGACCGGCCGAACGTTCGGCGTATCGCCCCGCGTCGCCGGGATGACTTTGATGACATCTACGCCGACTCGCCGTCGTCCCGCTCGGGCCAGCGCCAGACGGTGATGCGCGCCGTGGATTCGCGCGCGAGCGCCCCGCGCTCGGAGGTGCATCTGATCCTGCCCAAGAACTTCAACGATGCCCAGCAGATCGCCGACAAGTTCAAGGCCTCGGTGCCCGTGATCTTGAACCTGCAATCCGCCGAAACCGACCTCTCCAAGCGCCTGATCGACTTTGCGAGCGGTCTGACCTATGCGTTGGACGGTGGCATGCAGCGGGTGGCCGACAAGGTCTTCATGTTGACCCCGCGCAACGTCGAGGTGTCTGCCGAGGAGCGCGCGCGTCTCCTCGAGAAGGGCTTCTTCAACCAGTATTGAGCCCGACCCCCGAGCCTCACTCGGCGTGGCCGAACTCCGTCGGGCTGGTCGGCTCCGGTGCGATGGGGCGCGCGATGCTCGCGGGCCTGGTTCGTGCGGTACCCGCACGCGGTGCGACGTGCGTCGTCGCTGATGCGATCCCCGCCGCCGCCGAGGTCGGCGCCGCCGAGGTCGGCGGTGCGGTCGGATCGGTCGCACAGGCGGCCGGATGTGCGTTGGTCGTGCTCGCCGTCAAGCCGAAGGACGCCGCCGACGCGCTCGGACAACTGGCGCCGCACGTCGGACCGGATACCATCGTGGTCTCGGTGGTCGCTGGGTGGGACATGGCACGCTTGCGTGCCGCCGCACCGGGGGTCACGGTGGTGCGGACGATGCCCAACCTGGCGGTCCGTTTCGGCGCCGGACTCGTCGCGGTGGCGACCGACGGCGTCGACACCGCTCGCCGACAGACCCTCGAAGGCGTCCTTGCGCCACTGGGCGAGGTGGTGCCGCTGCCCGAGACCCTGTTCCCGGCCGCGACGGCGTTGGCCGGAAGCGGGCCCGGGCTGATGGCGCTGATCGTCGAGGCCTTTGAGGACGGCGGGGTCGCGAGTGGGTTGACACGCGACCAGGCGCGGGGGATGGCTCGCGCGGTGCTCGCCGGCACGGCGGCGTTGTTGTCCGACGCCGACGCGGACCCGGCCGCCCTGCGTCAGCAGGTCAGCTCGCCGGCCGGCACCACGATCGCTGGCCTGATGGTGCTCGAGCGCGGCAGCGTGCGTGCCCACGTCGCCGATGCGATCGTCGCGGCCGCGCGGCGTGCGGCGGAACTCTAGGCGCGGGACATGAGCGCGGTGATCACCTACGTGAACGCGCTGTTCATCGTTTTTACGATCGTGATCCTGCTGCGGATCCTGCTCTCATTCCTGACCATCGTGCCCGTGCGTCGCAGCACGCAAGCCGTCTACGACTTCATCATCGATACCACCGAGTGGTATCTGCGCATCTTTCGGCGGTTCATCCCGCCGCTCGGGATGTTCGATCTCTCACCGATCGTCGCGTTCATCGTCCTGGGCATCCTCCAGGTGCTCGTAACGAACATCCTCAGTGGCTTCTGAGCCGCCCTCACTGCCCGTTTGGCTCAGGATGCGGGATGATGGGGTTGTGGTGAGCGTGAAAGCCGTGCCACGTGCCCGGAGGACCCAGGTGGTTGGGATGCAGGACGGTGCGGTGCGTATCCAATTGGCGGCCGCCCCTCATAAGGGGCAATCAAATGCCGCGCTGTGCGCCTACCTCGCGGATGCCGCGGGCGTGCGCCCGAGCGCGGTCCGCGTTGGGCGCGGCTCGTCAAGTGCGCGCAAGCTCGTGGAGGTCGATGGACCTCCCGCGGCAGTGGCCGCCACGCTGGTGGCGCGCCTGGGACCGCTTGCCGAGACCACATGACCAGCACCCGCGGAGCCTTGAGCGCCGAGGATGTGCGGATGGCGACCGAACGTCGCCTGCGTCGCGAGGCGCGCTCACGGTGGATCCACTTGGCCGTGGTCGCCGGCGTCGTGCTCGTGTGCGATCAGATCGTAAAGGCCGTTGTCCGCGCTCAGCTCGAGGTCGGGGAGGGGTGGACCGTTACCGGCTTCCTGTCGATCCTGCGGGTGACCAACCACGGGATTGCGTTCGGGATGTTCCCGGGCCGGCAGGCCTACGTCGCGATCATCACGGTCGTCGCGCTGTGTGCCATCGCGATCTTCCTCGCCAGGCTGGTGCGGCGGAACCTCATCGCAGCCACCGGTGCCGGCCTGTTGGTGGGCGGGAGCCTGGGCAACCTGACCGACCGGCTGGCGCACGGCGGCGTCACCGATTACATCGACTTCTCGTTCTGGCCGACCTTCAACCTGGCCGACGCGTGCATCACGGTCGGTGCGGCGCTGATCGTATGGGGCCTGATGCAGGGCGAGGCGGGTGGCGACGACGCCGTGCCGTCCTAAACGTCTATGTCGGCTGACGTCGGCCCCGCGCGCGCGGGGACGGTGCGCGTCCTGAGCGCTGACCCGCCGGCACTCACGCTCGTGGTCGGGCCCGACCAGGCCGGTCAACGCGTCGACGTGGTCGTTGGCCAGGCCCCGCAGGTCGGCAGTCGCGCCGAGGCACAGCGCCTGATCGCCGACGGGCGCGTCGAGGTCGACGGTGCTCCGCCGCGCAAGCGCGACGTGCTCGAGGCCGGTGCGCGGATTCGCGTGCACCCACGGGCGCCCGAGCCGAGCATGCTGGAGCCTGATGCCAGCGTGCGGTTCGAGATCGCCTACGAGGATGCACACCTGATCGTGGTCGACAAGCCCGCTGGACTGGTGGTGCATCCGGCTCGCGGCCACGCGACGGGCACCCTCGTCCACGGGTTGCTGGGCCTTGCGGCCGCCGGCGGCGAGGATCCGACCCGACCCGGGATCGTGCACCGACTCGATCGGGACACCAGCGGGCTGATGGTCGTCGCTCGCTCCGAGCCTGTGCACCGGCGTCTGCAGCAGATGCTGCGCGAGCGTCGCATCGAGCGCCGGTACCTGGTCGCCGTCCATGGGACCCCGCCGCCCGCATTCAGTATCGATCGGCCGATCGCCCGCCACCCCCGTGATCGCCTGCGGATGGCGGTGGTCCCCGAGGGCGCCGGCCGCGAAGCGGTGACACACGTGCGGGTGCTCGAGCAGTGGGACGGCGTCGCCTTCTGTGAGGCACGCCTCGAGACGGGCCGGACCCACCAGATCCGCGTCCACCTGGAGGCGGCCGGCTTCCCCGTGCTCGGCGATCCCGTGTACGGGCGGCGGGCCGACAGACGGGGCGTGGAGCGCCAGTTCCTGCACGCATACCGACTCGCGTTCGATCATCCCATCGCGGGCGGTCCGCGGATCGACCTCGAGATCCCGCTCCCGCACGACCTCGCCCTGAGCGCCGCCAGGGAGCGCACACGGGCCAACAAGTCGCCCTGATTCCGGCAGAATTGTCGCGGCGCGCTAAGATCCCGCGCTGAAGGTCGCATCGTCCCACCGACCCGTTGTGACTCCACCCGGTGGCGGTGCCCGCGCGCATGCAGCGCGTCGGGTCCACCGGGGACGCGACGGAACCACATTTAAACCATTATGCAAGGAGCTTTCGTGTCCCAGGTCACGATGAAGCAACTGCTGGAATCTGGCGTGCACTTCGGGCACCAGACCCGCCGTTGGAACCCGAAGATGAAGCGGTACATCTTCGGTGAGCGCGGTGGGATCTACATCATCGATCTGCAGCAGACGATTGTGCTGCTCGAGAGGGCCCAGGACGTCTGCCGGGCGATCTCCGAGCGTGGCGGTACCGTCATGTTCGTCGGTACCAAAAAGCAGACCCAGGACGCCGTGCGCGCGCAGGCGTTGCGTTGCGGGATGCCGTTCGTCTCGCACCGCTGGCTCGGCGGCTTGCTGACCAACTGGGGCACGATGGCTCTCCGGGTCAAGCAGCTGCACGCGCTGCGGGTCCAGCAGCGCGAGGGCCAGTTGGCCCTCCTGCCGACGCGGGAGCGCTTGGCGCTGACGGCCGAGCTCGAGAAGCTCGAGACCAATCTGGGTGGCGTCGCCGAGATGCAGCGCCTGCCCGACGCGATTGTCGTCGTCGACCTCAAGAAGGAGATGATCGCGGTCCGGGAAGCGAACCGACTCGGCATCCCGATCATCGGCCTGGTCGACACCAACTGCGACCCGGACGAGGCCACCTACGTCATCCCTGGCAACGACGATGCCATCCGTTCGTGCACGCTCGTGCTCGGTGCGCTGGCTGACGCCATCCTGGAAGGCAAGGGCCTGACCCCGTCCGCTGTGGGTGAGCCCGAGCCGGCCGAGACCGTTGCCGAGGCGCTAGCCCCGCCGGCTGCCGCCCCGCCGGCTGCTGCTCAAGAGGCGCCAGCCCCGCCGGCTGCCGCCCCGCCGGCTGCTGCTCAAGAGGCGCCAGCCCCG
>JADGPF010000083.1 GCA_017882585.1 Thermoleophilia bacterium | reverse complement strand
GCGTGCCGAGCTCCGCGACGTCGCGGCGGAAGACCAGCCCGACTGCCCAATCCGCGGCGATGCGACCCTTGCGGCGGACGCCGGGCACCTGGGACAGATGATAGGTCCGCCCGAGGAACCACGCCGGAAATCCCTTGAACTGAATGCCGAAGACGCTCGCGACGGCTTTGCCGCGCCCGAGGTCGACAAAGAGCCCGACGGTGCGGTAGCGAAACGGCGCGGGGCGCTGACCGGCGAGCGCGCGGAGCACGTTCTGCCCGACCAGTCGGCCTTGGCGGACCGCGTGCTGCGAGGTTGGGGGACACGCCAGCCCCGGTCGCGCGGGATCGGGGACGGCGGCCGCGTCGCCGACGGCCCAGACGCCATCAAGTCCCTCGACGGCCATCGTGGCATCCACGCGAATCCTGTTGCGTGCGTCCAGCGGCAGGCCGAGCCGACGGACAATCGGCGCCGGACGCACTCCAGCGGTCCACACGAGCGTCGCGCACGGGACGCGTTCTCCGGTCGACAGCGTGATCGCCTCGCGGGTCGCCTCGGCGACGGTGGTGCCGAGGCGCAGTTCCACCCCGCGCGCGACGAGCTCGCGCATCGCGTACGCGGCAAGCCGCGTTCCAACCTCGGGGAAGATCGCGTCGGTCGCCTCGATCAGGACCCACCGCAGCCGCTCGTCGCGCAGAGCGGGATACAGGCGCAGGACGACCCGCGTAAGGTCCTCGATCTCGGCGAGCGCCTCGACTCCGGCGTACCCGCCGCCGACAAACACGACCGTCAGGTGTCGCCGTCGCTCATCGGGATCGGACGTCGCGTCCGCGATCTCGAGTTGGCGCAGCACGTGGTTGCGCAGCCAGATCGCGTCGGCCAGGGTTGCGAAGCCGACCGCAGCGTCGGTGAGCCCAGGAATCGGCGCGGTGCGCGGTGACGATCCCGGCGCGAGCACCAGCTGGTCGTAGCCGATCTCGATCTCGCCGCCCGCCTCCGAGCCGAACCGCACGGTCCGTGCCGCGTAGTCGGCGCCCTGCACGCGACCCACGCGTACGTGCGTGCGGTGCAATGCCTGACGCAGCGGCACGACAACGTGGCGCGGCTCGAGTGTTCCCGCCGCCGCCTGCGGAAGGAACGGCGTGTAGGTCATGTAGTTGGTGTCGTTCAACAGCGTCAGGCTGACGCGCTCCGGACGCGAGTCGCGCTCGACGCGCCGGGCCGCCGCGAGACCCGCGAAGCCTCCGCCGACGATGACGATGCGCGCCGGAGAGCTCGGCATCTAACGGTGCTCCGACGCCGCCCGTGGCGTGAGCTGTCGCATCATGGTGAGCGTTGTCCCCGCCTGGTTATTGGTGATCCACACGTCGTCCATGATCCCGCGCATGATCATGAGCCCGCGTCCCCTGCCGAGCCGCGCGCTCCGCGCCGCGTCGTGCTCCCATACGCCGGTATCGGTCACCTCCGCAAACAGATGTCCGCCGCCGATCGACACTTCAATCCCGACGACGCGATTTGGGTCGCTGCGGCTGCCGTGCTCGAGGGCATTGCTCGACGCCTCGCCGACGGCCAGCAGGATATCGTCGATATCCGCGTCGGCGAGCGCCCCGGAGTCCTCAAGCCAGTGCCGCAGCCGGTGGCGAGCATCGCGAAGATTCGACGGGACCGCGTGGTACGCGTCGACGAAGTGCTCACCGGTCGTGCCGGCCAAGCGGAAGGCCAGGATCGCGACGTCGTCGCTGAACCCGCCCGGCGGCGACATCCGCTGAAGGAGCTCGTCGCACAGCGCGCCGACCGGGAGGTGCCGATGTCGCTCAACCACGTCGCGCAGGCGCGCGAGACCGATCGACAGATCCTCTCCGCGACGCTCAATGAGCCCGTCGGTGTACGTCAGCACGAGGTCTCCCGGTGCGAGCTGCCGGCACGCCTCCGCGGGCGCCCCGGGCGCTGTCCCCCGCGCGGCGACGCCGAGCAGGCCGCGTCGGCCGTCTTCGAGAAACCTTGCCTCGCGGTCATGGACCCTCAGGGGCGGGGGATGGCCGGCGGCCGACCAATGCAGTGCCCCGCCGGGGTCGACGAACAGATAGACGGCGGTCGCGCACGAGGCGCCCGAGACGCGCAAGGCGTAGCTGTCGAGCGCCTCGATCGCCGCCGCGGGGGACCGTGTCGAGGTCGCCGCGGCCCCGAGGGCGCTGCGCAACTGGCCCATCACGGCGGCGGCCGGGATCCCCTTGCCAACCACGTCGCCCACGCTCATTCCGAGCGCACCGTCGGGCAGGGTGAGGACGTCGTACCAGTCGCCGCCGACAAGCAGCGCGTCCTCGGCGGGCCGATAGCGGGCGGCAACGACTCCTGCGGTCGACCGGTAGTCGATCTCGAGCAGTCGCGCCTGGAATTCCTGGAGGATCCGATGTTCGCGGTCCGCGACCCGGATGCGCTCGATCGCGCCACCGACGGCTCCGGCCATGCTCGAATACAGCGAGACGTCCGCATCGCTGAACCGGCGCGCCGATTTCCACGCCGAGGCGACGCTGCCGAACGGGACGCCCGATGCGTCCAGCAGCGGCGCGACCAGCAACGCCGACACGCCAGCCTCATGGAAGCCCGCAAGCGACGACGGGAACTGGGTCGCGGCGGACTCAATATCCTCCACGATCACCGGCACCCCGGTGCGAATGGGGGCAAAGATCGGTGCCGGCGAGGAGATCAGGCCGGTCTGAAAGCGGAGATCGACGCCACCCCCGTAGCCGGGGAAGTGCTTGAGGCGGACCAGGTGGCCGTCGGGTTCGAGTACGGCCAGGCTTGCCACATCGGCGGCCAAGATGCTCCGCGTGAAGGAATGGACGGTCTCGAGGACAGCCTCGATCGTGGTGGCCTCGGCAAGTCGCGCGCCAAGCTCCGCGATCGCATGGCGGTGCCGCCGCTCGAGTCCCGCCGTAATGCGCGCGCTCACGCGGCCCAGGAGATCGTCGGCCGAGAACGGCTTGAGCAGGTAGTCGTCCGCGCCGACATCCAGGCCCTCGGCGGTCGCCTCGGACCCGGCCTGGGCGGTCACGAGAATCACCGGCAGGTCCTCGAGCCCCGGCTGAGCCCGGATACGGCGCACGAGCTCGACGCCGTCGACGTCGGGCATTATTACGTCGGACAGCACCAAATCGGGCGGCCGGGCGGCGATCGCCGCCAAGGCCTGCGTGCCGTCGGCGACGGACCGGACGCGATAGGTCGACGCCAAAAGGCGCGTCATGTATGCCCGCATGTCCGCGTTGTCATCAACGACCAAGACGTCGCTGCGCCCCTGCGCGTCCGGGCCGTGGTCGGCCGTCGCGGCCCCTGCGTGCTCCGGCCCCCGCTCCACGTCACGGGCGACCTCCCACATCATTATTTCGGTCAGGAACGCGGTCGCGTCCGCATCCGCGTGCACATCGGGCTGGGCGAGCTGGAGTTGACCGGCCGGCAAGTGCGCGTTTCCCAACGGGACGCGCACCGTAAACGTGGTACCGACCTCGAGCTCGCTGTCAACCGAAATATCGCCCCGATGCAGCGCGACGAGTTCCGCGACCAATGCGAGGCCGATCCCGCTGCCTTCATTCGAGCGACCGCGGGCCCGCTCGACCCGATGGAAGCGCTCGAACAGCCGGGGCAGCTCGGTCGGGGGGATGCCGATGCCCGTGTCGGTGACCCGCAGCACGGCGCGTCCGTCCTCGTGCCGATACGAGAGCGTGATCCGTCCGGCAAACGTGAACTTGAGCGCATTCGACAGGAGATTGAAGACGATCTTCTCCCACATCTCGGGATCGACGTAGACCCACTCCTGCTCGTTGGGGGTGTCGATCGCGAGATGAAGGCCGGCGCTCTCGGCGGCCCGCCCGAACATGCTGGCAAGCTCTGCCGTATAGGCCGCCAGGTCCACCGGGGCGTAGGCAGCTCTGGTCTGTCCCGCCTGAAGGCGTGAGAAGTCCAGGAGCGAGTTCACCAACTTGCCGAGTCGCAGCGCGTTGCGCTCGACGATCTTCAGGTTGGCGTCCAGTTCGTCAATGCCCGTCGTGCGGGCCTGGCGCTGGGCCTCCGTGAGCGGACCGGAGATCAGCGTGAGCGGTGTCCGGAATTCGTGGCTCACGTTTGCGAAGAACTGCGTCTTGGCGCGGTCGAGTTGCGCGAGCGCCTCAGCGCGTTGGCGCTCGAACTCGAGCGAGCGGGCGCTCTCAAGCGACGCCGACACCTGCCCCGCGACCAACCGGACAAAGCCGGTCATCGCGTCGTTGAGCGGCCGATAGGGGTTGAGCCCCACCAGCAGGCAGCCGTTGGCTGTGCGTTCCGGCCCGCTTAGCAGTGGCAGCAGCATCGCCCGTGCTGGGGCGCGGTCCCATGACCCGGTCGGCAACCCCGGGGCGACGACGCCGGTACTCAGGTCGAGCATCAGCTCGCCCTCCGTACGCACGCGCCCGACCGGCCAGACCGTTCGCGAACCGTCCATCGCGATGGCGGTCGGGGCGGCCGCTGATCCGGGCGTGGCGCCGGTGGCAGCCACCAGATGGGCGACCGACGCCGCATCATCGAAGTGGTAGGCCAGGGTGAATGGCAGGTCCTGTGGGTTCTCCGCCAGGGTGGCCTCCACGCACGCCAGGATCTGGGCCTCGGTCCGGGCGTGCGCCAGGCCCGAGGCCAGGTCGCGCAACGTGAGCATCCGGCGTTGTCCAATGACGCGCTCGGTCTCTTCGGCAACCACGCAGAGCATCCCGGAGATCGCCCCGTCGTCACCTTCGACGGGGCTGTAGGAGAACGTGTGGTACGTCTCCTCCCGATAGCCGCTGCGCTCAAGGAACAACATGAGCGACTCGTCCCAGGTCGACTCGCCGGTCGCCAGCACCGACTCGATGCGTGGCCCGATGTCGTCCCAAATCTCGCTCCAGACATCACGCGCGGAACGGCCGAGCGCCCACGGGTACTTCGTGGCGAGCGTGTCCGTTCGGTAGGCGTCGTTGCAGAAGAACGTCAGGTCATCTCCCCAGGCCAACCACATCGCGAAACGCGAGCTCAGCAACGTTTGGAGCACGGACACGAGGGTCTTGGGCCATGTCGCGACCGGCCCGAGCACAGACACTTCCCAATCGACGCCCAGCAGGTCCGTGCCGACGACTCCGCCGCGTGATAGCACGCGCTGTGCCCCGGTCGTCTGATCGGACGCGCTCACCTGCTCACCCCCCTGGGGCGTCGCTCCGTCGCCGGCGCGACCCGGACCGGGCGGCCGGCGTACCGCGGCGCGTCCGACGGTTAGTCACCGAGCAGCCAGTCCGACTCGGTGAGCGTCAAGACCCGGCGCACGATTGGCGACGCGTCGGAGACGGTGATGCGCGTCCCCTGAGCGGCCGCCGACTCGTGCAGCAGCACGAGCGTGCGAATGCCTTCGGATCCGAGAAAGGTGACCTGTGCCAGGTCGATGCGCACCGCCGCCGAGCCGCCGGCGACGGCAGTGCGCAGTCCGTCGTGGAATGCCGTGACGCTCTCAACGTCCACATCCCCGCGCGCGGTAACCCGGACGAGCTGGCCGTCCTCGACGATCGACATCACAAACGCGGCGTCGTTGCCATCCAACGTCCCATCTCGGGCATCACCGTCGGGGCTCATCTGCGTCGGCTCCATTCGTCTCGCGGGGCGCTCTCGTGCGGTCGCGTGGTCATCGCGCCATTCGACGATAGCTGACATTGGAACCGGTAAATCTTGGTGAGAATCCGATCGCTGAGCCGATCGAGCCCAGGTGCCTGGACCATCACGCGCAAGATCGGTGCCTGCGGCACACGCAGCAGACACACGTCGTTGCGTGGGCGCGGATCGGTCGTCACGTCCGCGCCGTGCAACGACGCCGAGTCGCCGATCCTGCGGCGGACGCGACGACCGCGTGGGGGGGTCGGCTCGGCGCCAGCGCTGCATGGAGTCTCCTGCACTCGGGGCCACGGCAGTGCATGATCCGTTATCACGAGCGGTTCCCGGTGCGCGCTACGCGAAATCTCACCGCCGGTCACCGTCGCCGCTCGCGGCCCGCGTCAGTACGGCACCGGAACCGGGGCGCCAGAGTACGGCGTGGACGCGTCGGCTACGGGAGCCGACCGTCGGCGTATGGCGCATAGCGGTGGTGCAGCATCAGGGCGTTTCCGTCGGGGTCGCAAAAGAACGCCATATGGCAGACCCCGGTGTCGAAGTTGTCGCGCTCGAAGTTGACCCCGCGTGACTCGAGGAGCGCACGCGCCGCGTGGACGTCCGGTACCCGCAAGGCGATGTGCGCGCTGTGGGGCGCGGTGAACGCCTGTCCCATCTGTGCCGGGTCGACCAGATAAAGGCTGACGTTGCCGAGCTCGAACTCCGGCCATGCCCCGGACCCGGGTGCCTTACGCAGACCGAGTACATGCTCGTAAAAGCGGGTCGAGCGTGCCATGTCCGACACCGGGACGGAGATGAAGTCGACGCGCTCGATGTCGATGAGCTGCTCGGTACTCATGGGACCTCGAGTTGACGTGGTTGCTTGGAGTCTTGCACCGCCCGCGCGCTGCGCACAATGGGACTGGATCTGCTGTGATCCGATAGTGACGGCGGCCGGTCGCGACGTCGCCCAGACGCCTGCGCGATCCGGATTCGCTCAGCCTCGACGGGGAGCACACCATGGCCTACCGCGTGCTGCATGCCGATGACGCGTATTGGCGTCGTTCGAATCAGATGAGCGTACTGAACACGGATCTGGGGCGTCAGCTCGACGCCCAGAGCCTCGGGGCGCGATTCTGGCGAGTTGAGCCCGGCCAGGCATCGACCCGCCATCGCCACCGCACCCAGGAGGAGCTCTATGTCCTGCTCGAGGGGACCGGGCGCATATGGACCGACGACGAGCTGCTGACCCTCGCCCCGCTCAGCGCCGTGCTCGTTGAGCCTGCGTCGGTGCGTCAGCTGTTCAATGACACCGACGCCGACCAGCTCTGGCTGATCGTCGGCGCCCCGCCCGAGGCGGCGAACACGCTCGAGATGACCGAGGCCGATATCGCGTGGTACTACCCGGACGGCCCGAAGGCGCTGCCGCCTGAGCTGTCTTGAGCCTGTCCGTGCGGACGCCCGAGTCCCGAGGCGCGCTCAGGGACCGGACGTCTGCATCGGACCGGGCGTCCTACTGGCCGGCCGCGGGGCCCGCGTAGGTCGCGTCGCCGAACCCGAGGATCGGGGCGAAGATGAAGGACAACAGCGCGAGCCCGATTCCGAAACCCGTGCCCTGCCGGAAGGACTTGGCCAGATCGATCGCCACGATAAACCAGACGACGATGTTGGCGATCGGAATCAACAGCAGGACGAGCCACCAGCCCGGTCGTCCTGCGATCTTGCATGCCAGGTAGAAGTTATAGAACGGGATGATCGCGCCCCAGCCGGGACGGTCGGCCTTCGTGAACACCATCCAGAAGCCGGCAATCGGCAAGATCACGAGTGCCAGATAAATAATCGTCCCGATAAATGACATAACCATTCCTTGGTCGAGTGACGCGACCATAGATTCGGTCAGGGATGGCGCATCCTTAACGAATACGGCTGCGCGCGGCGTCCAGCGTCCGGCGTCCAGATGTATCTCACCGTCGCGGGCATACGTGCATCAGGGCGTTGCTGCGAACCCCGCGACGTCCCCGGCAGGGCATCAGACCCGCCGGGGACGTCGCGGTTATGTGAGTTCCCCGAGTTGCGCGCGCAGCGTGGGGGCGCCAAAGGCACGGCACGCCATGATGCCGACCTCGTACAGCACAACCTCCGCGCCAAGCAGCATGAGCATGCTGACCGCGTCGCCGCCGGGCAATATCGCCGCGACAACGGTCATGAGGATCACCGCAAAGCGCCGATGGCGGGTGAACGTGCGCGCATCGGCAATGCCGAGTCGGGACAGGCTGAGCATCACGACCGGCAGCTCGAAGACGATTCCTCCCGCGATGAGCAGGGTCGTTACAAACGACAGGTACTCGTTTGCGCGGAGCTGGACATCGAACGACGACCCACCGAACCCCAGCAGGAAGCTGAGCGCGGTCGGAAGCACGACGACGTAGGTGAACGCGACCCCCCCGACGAACAGCGCGGACAACACACCGGCGGTGACGATCATGCGGCGCTTGGACGGGCCCGAGAGCGCCGGCGCAGCGAACGCATAGATCTGGTAGATCAGGACCGGCAGGCTCAGCACGATGCTCGCCCAGAACACCGCGCCCATCGTCGTCGTAAACGGCTCGGTGGGCGAGAACGTCGACAGCTGGTGGTGGGCGTGGGGCAGCGGGGCCATCAGTAGCCGCAGCAGCCGCGCCCGGGCCAGGTACATCGCGCCGAAGGCCACCGCAACCACGGCTGCGCAGACCAGCATGCGGTCGCGCAGTTCGGTCAGGTGCTCTTCTGTCGACAGATGTTCGTCGGGCGCGATGGGCCGCACCCGACGAACGAGCCGGCGGGCCATCCTAGGCCTCCGGCGTCGATGGGTGCTCGACGTTCTCGGTGGAGGTCTGCGGGAGCTCGGTGGTGTCGACGCCGCCCAGGCTCGAGCGGAACTCACGCATGCTGCGGCCGAGGCTCTTGCCGAGCTCCGGGAGTCGCTTTGGTCCCGCGATCACCAGGCAGATGCCAAGCGCCAGGATGAGGTGGATGGGGGATAAATCGAACATGAATTGCTCCTTATGGTGTCCGTCGGGTGCGGCGGACAACACCGGTCTGTCCGGCGCACCCGACTTGGGTGGCGTCCTTAGGCGATGAAGCCGGAGAGTGCGGCGGTTGCCTGCGCGGCGGTGAACGACTTCGGGAACGCGGGGCCGATCGGATTGTTGATGGCGATGTCGGAGAACACGCTCAGGTGCTGGGATTCCGCGGAGGCGATCGTCGCGGCGACGCCCTTGAGCTTGTTCGAGTGCAGCGCAGTGACGGCACCCAGGTAGGCGCCGACGAAGGCGGTCTCGAGCGCGACCCCGAGCTTCGCGATCGCGATGCGGCTTGCGAACGCTCCGGACGGGTAGGTGAAGTGCAGGCCTTTGGGCGTCGCCGCTCCGAGGACGCCGCGCAGGGCGTCGTAGTGGGCGACCTCCGCCGAACGCGCCTCGTGCAGGTAGCGGCGCTCATCCTTATCGTGAAACTTGCCGGAGTTGATCGCATGCGTGTAGAAGTTGATCGCAAGCAACTCGGCAGTTGCAGCCAGCTTGGCGATATCCGCATCGGTCACGCCGGACGCGACGGCCAGCGACGACACCTCGGCGAGGACGGAACCGCCCGCGACAAGCGCAAGGCCACCCTTCGCGCTGCGCGAAATGAACTCGGCTCGGTTGGAACTGGTCATGGAATACACCCTCCAGATCGTGGCGTTGATGCCCCCTATTCGCCGGTGAGCCGGATTCGGTTCGCGGCCCGACGACATCCGCCCCGCGGCGCCGCTGCCATCGCTGTGCTGGTCGAGCGCCGTCCGGGGGCGTGGCGAACCGATCGACGCGCGGCAGCGAATACCGGGCATGATCTCCACGTCAAGCGATTGCGAGACGACGGTGCGTGCTGCCTTTGTGCATCTGTCTGACGAGGCGCTCGTCGCGCAGATCGCCCGAGGCGACGAGCAGGCGCTCGGCGCCTTCTACGACCGCTTCGGGCGCACCGTGTTCAGCTTGGCGCTGCGGGTTGTCCGCAATGCACAAGTCGCGGAGGAGGCCACCCAGGAGGCATTCCTCGCCGTGTGGCGCTCCGCAGACGAGTACCGGGCCTCGCGCGGATCGGCGCGTACCTGGTTGTTGACGATCGCCCATCGGCGCGCGGTCGACCGCGTGCGGTACGAGCAGCGTCGGGTCGCCGCGAACGAACCGCTCGATGACACGACTCAGGCCCAGATCCGCGAGACACTCCCGTCGGCCGAGGATGAGGCGTGGGTCGTGTTCGAGCGCGAGCGGCTCGTCCGTGCGCTGGCGCAGATTCCCGACGCAGAGCGCGAGTTGATCGAGCTCGCCTATTTTGATGGCTACACGCAGTCCCAACTCGCCGAACGTCTCGGGCTTCCGCTTGGGACGGTCAAGCGACGCACGTTTACTGGCTTGCGCCGCCTGCGCGAGCTGCTGGAGGCCGAAGGATGACCCGCTCCGCCGCGCACCCGTCGGACGAAGACCTGATGGCGCTCGCGTTGGGCGAGGTCGACAACGCCGCACGCGCCGAGTTGGAGGCCCACATCGACGCTTGTGGGCACTGCCGACGCGAGTATGTCGGGCTGATCGAGACGCTCGGAACGATGGCCTACGCCGTGCCATCGCAGGCGCCTCCGCCACGTCTTCGCGCGGACATCCTCGAGGCCGCGGCGCGTGAGCCGCGGACAGTGACGGCACCGCCGGCGATTGCCGCGCGTCCACGGCGGGCCGCGTGGGGGGGATGGGCCGGCTGGTCGGCTTGG
>JADGPF010000082.1 GCA_017882585.1 Thermoleophilia bacterium | reverse complement strand
CGACTGCAGGCCCTGCACGGTCGCCATCAGCAGGTTGATGGGGTTGGCGGTCCCCAGCGACTTGGCCAGGATGTCGCGCACCCCGCCCAGCTCGAGCACGGCGCGCACACCCGCACCCGCGATCACGCCGGTGCCCTCGGAGGCCGGCTTCATGAACACCCGGCCGGCGCCGTAGCGCCCGATCACCTGGTGCGTGATCGTGTTCCGGTACTTGGGAATCTGGAAGAGGTTCTTCTTGGCGTCCTCGACGGCCTTGGCGATCGCCGAGGGCACCTCGTTCGCCTTGCCGTAGCCGACGCCGACGTGGTCGACCTCGTCGCCCACCACGACCAGCGCGGTGAACGAGAAGCGCCGCCCGCCCTTGACCACCTTGGCCACGCGGTTGATCTTCACGACCCGCTCCTGCAGGTCGCGGCCTGCGACCTCGGAGCCGCGGGCGGCGGGGTTACGCGATCCCGGTCTGGGCGTTACAGCCAACTAGAACTCCAATCCGTTTTCACGGGCGGCGTCGGCGAGTGCCTTCACCCGTCCGTGGTACAGGTACCCGCCGCGGTCGAAGACGACCGTGGCGATGCCGGCCTTCGCGGCGCGCTCGGCAACGAGCTTACCCACCGCGGCCGGCGTATCGGCGCGCTTGAGCGAGGCCAGGGACTTGTCGGCGCTGGACGCCGCCGCCAGTGTGTGGCCGACGCTGTCGTCGATCACCTGGGCGGAGATCGTGCGGTTCGACCGGTACACGGCGAGCCGCGGCCGGGTCGCCGTGCCCGTCACCTTCGCCCGCACGCGGCGGTGGCGGCGCAGGCGCGCCTGCTGTTTGGTTCTGGTACCCACGGCTTACGCTCGCTTCCCGACCTTGCGGATGACCTGCTCGCCCGCGTAACGGACGCCCTTGCCCTTGTACGGCTCCGGCGGCCGCCACTTGCGGATCCGGGCGGCGACCTCGCCCACCTGCTGCTTGCTCGAGCCGCTGACGATGATCTGGGTCGGCTGCGGCACCTCGAAGGAGATCCCCTCGGGGGCCTTGACGCTGACCGGGTGGCTGAAGCCGAGCTGCATCTCGAGGTCGCTGCCGCGCAGCGCTGCGCGATAGCCGACGCCCTGGATCTCGAGCCGCTTCTGGAATCCCTCGGTGACGCCGGTGACCATGTTCGCGACGAGCGTGCGCGAGAGTCCGTGCAGCGCCCGATGCTGGCTGCGGTCGGTCGGCCGGGTCACCACGAGCGCGCCGTCCTCCTCGGAGACGGTGATGTCGGGCGAGATCCGCTCCGACAGGCGACCGCGCGGTCCCGTCACCGAGACGGTCCCGGGCGCGATCTCCACCGAGACGCCGGCGGGGATGGGAATGGGCATGCGGCCGATCCTGCTCATGGCTCACCACACATAGCACAGCACCTCGCCGCCGACGCCCTCGTCCTGCGCCTGGCGGCCGGTCACGACGCCCTTGGAGGTCGACAGGATCGCGACACCCATCCCGCCCAGCACGCGGTGCGGCCGGCCCTTCTTCGCGTACACGCGCCGGCCCGGCTTGGACACCCGCTTCAGGCCCGAGATCACGCGCTCGCGGCTCGGACCGTAGCGCAGCATCACGACGAGCGTGTCGTGGGTCTCGCCCTTGGCGACGCTCCAGCCGTCGATGTAGCCCTCGTCCTCGAGGATGCGCGCGATCTCGCGCTTCATCCCGGAGACGGGCATGGCCACCGACTCGTGCAGCGCCAGGTTGGCGTTGCGAATCCGTGTGAGCATGTCCCCGATCGGATCATTGACCATGACCGCTCCTCACCAGCTCGACTTCGTCATTCCCGGGATCACTCCCTGGTGGGCGAGGTCGCGCAGGCAGATGCGGCACACACCGAACTTGCGGAAGTACGCGCGCGGCCGCCCGCAGCGCGCGCAGCGGTGGTAGGAGCGGGTCTTGAACTTCGCCCCTCGTGCCTGCTTGACCCTGAGTGCTTCCTTCGCCATACCTGATCTCGTCCTTTGTTCCTGCGGGCGCTAGCCCGCAAACGGCATCCCGAGGGCGCGCAGCAGCTCGCGCGCGCCATCGTCGTCGGGGGAGGTGGTCGTGATGGTGATGTTGAGGCCACGCACCTCCGACACGTCGTCGTAGTTGATCTCGGGGAAGATGATCTGCTCGCGCACCCCGACGGAGAAGTTGCCGCGGCCGTCGAACGCGGCCGGGTCGATCCCGCGGAAGTCGCGGATCCGCGGCAGGGCGATCGTCGTCAGCCGGTCGAGAAACTCGTACATGCGGTCGCCGCGCAGCGTCACCTTGCAGCCGATGGGCATGCCCTCGCGGAGCTTGAACCCGGCGATCGACTTCTTCGCCCGCGTGGTGACCGGGTGCTGGCCGGCGATGATGGCGAGCTGCTCGATCGCATCGTCGAGCGCCTTCGAGTTGACCTTGGCCTCGCCGACGCCCATGTTGAGCGTGATCTTCTGCACGCGCGGGACCGCCATCGGCGACGACAGCTCGAGCAGCTCCTGCAGCTGCTCGCGCACCTCGGAGTCGTAGCGCTCCTTGAGCCGGGGCGTCGGTGCTTCGGCCGTCGCGCTCACCGGTCGATGTCCTTGTCGCAGCTGCGGCACACGCGCACCTTGTTGCCGTCCTTGGGGTTGATGCGGTACCCGACCCGGCTCGGCTTGCCGCACGCCGGGCACACGAGCGCCACGTTCGAGATCTGCAGCGGCGCCTCCCGCTCGAGCACGCCGCCGGGGATGATCTGCTGGCTGCCCGACTGGCGCGGCGCCGGCCGCGGCTTGGTGTGCCGCTTGATCATGTTGACCTTCTCGACCACGATGCGGCGCTCGGTCGGGAGCACGCGCGTGACGGTGCCGCGCTTGCCGGCGTCCTTGCCGGTCAGCACCTGCACCGAGTCACCGGTCCTGATCTTGAGCTTGG
>JADGPF010000081.1 GCA_017882585.1 Thermoleophilia bacterium | reverse complement strand
GGCGTGGCGGACGGAGGTCTCGACGGAGGTGCATCCACACAGGATCTATCGGCCGAACGCGCGCAAACCTTGTGCCCGGCGGACGGCCCGCGGGGCTAGGTGCGACCGACGGCCTCGTACCAGCGCAGCTGTGCGGCGGGGTCGAGTAGCTCGAACCGCTCGCCGGCCTCGCGCGCGGCTGCGGCGGCCCGCTCGACACGACCTCGAAAACGCTGCGCGGTGCCCCGCAGCGCCACTTCCGGATCCGCCGCCAGCTGGCGTGCCACCGCCACGGCGGCAAACAGCACGTCGCCCAGTTCATCCGGACTGGGGTCCTGCTCGAGTTCACGGACTTCCTCGACCAGCGCGGCGAGCGCGCCGGCCAGATCGGCATATGTGAAACCGACTGCGGCGGCGCGCTTCTGTGCCTTGGTGGCGAATGCCAACGACGGCAGCCCGGGCGGCAGGTCGTGAAAGATCCCTTGGTCGGCGCGCTCGACGCGCTTGCTGGCCTCCCACATGTCGAGCACATGATCCGCGTCGGCGGCCCGCACGTCGCCGTAGACATGCGGGTGGCGGCTGATCAGCTTGTCGGCCTGTGCCGTGGCGATCGTGCCGAGATCGCCGTACGCGTCTTCCTCGAGCAGCTGGGCGAGGAAGACCGACTGGAACAGCAGGTCCCCGACCTCGTCGAGCTGCTTGTCCGGATCGCCCGAGGCGACCGCGTCCGCGACCTCGAACGCTTCCTCGATGGTGAACGGGACGATCGAGGGGATCGTCTGCTCACGGTCCCACGGGCATTCCCGGCGCAGATGGCCCCCGACCTCGACCAGCCGTGCGACCTGCGCGCCGATCGCCCGCTCGCGCAAACGCGCGCGCGGGGGGCTCGTCTGGGCCCCGGGAAAGCGCTGTGCGATTGCGTAGGCCTCCGGATCGACCGCCGCGACAACGGCATCCGTGGGCAGATCGTCGAGCCCGGCGAGCGGCGCCCAGTCAAGGTGTCCGAGCAGTTCGGCGACGTCCGCTGCGACCGGACCCAGGACCACCCGCGGCGCGGACGCAAGCAGCGCTAGTGCGTCGGCCGGCACGGACGCGCGGTCCCCGGGGCCGAGGCCGACGACCCACATCACCCGGGAGCAGTGACTCCGCTTGCCGACGTCGACGGAGCGAGGGTCGACGAGGCGTATTTTGTCTGCGCGTTCCAGTAGCCCAGCGTCGTGGTGACCCACGCGCGGTAGGCGGCCGTACGCTTGGACGCAAGCTGGCTCGAGATGATCCCCGGGATCGCTGCCGCCTCAGCGGTGTGGTGGGCCGGGGTAACCTTGGTCAGGTAGATGATGTGCCAGCCGAACTGGGAGTGCACCGGCTGGGAGATCTGGCCGACCTTCAGCGCGAAGGCCGCCTTCGCGAACGGCGCCACGACCTCGGATGCCCGGATCGGACCAAGCTTGCCGCCCTGCGCCTTGCTGCCGGTGTCGGTGCTGTACTTGGCCGCCAGCGCGGCGAAGTTGGCCGGCGTCACCTGGGCGCGAATCGTGTTGGCCTCGGCCTGGGTCGCCACGAGGATATGGGAGACCGTGCGGGTCTCCGGCACGTTGAACTGGGCGCTATTGGCGGCGTAATAGGCGTGGGCCTGGGCCGGCGTGAAGCTCACGCCGCGCTCGACGTAGGTCTGCAGCTTCTGCTGCTGGAGGCCCGCCTTGACCTGGTCCCTGGCCTGGTTGAGCGTGAATTTCAGGCTACGTAGGTACGCGACCAGCTTGATCTGGGATCCGCCAAACCGCTGGGAGGCCAACTTGTCGAGCTGTGCGGTGATCTCGGCGTCCGAGACCGCACACGGACGGCCGCACTTGGCTGCCTCGAAGTTGAGGATCTGCAACTGGATCAGCTGCTGGAGCCCCGCCGGCAGGGCGGACGTGTAGCTGGCGGTTCCCGGTGTCGGGAAGGCCTGGCCCTGGGTGGTCGCGTAGGCCGCCTGCTGGGACATGTACGTGTCCAGCTGTGCCTGGGTGATCTGGGTGTCACCGACCTGCGCGACGACGCCGCTGGGAAGGCTGCTGCTGCTGCTTCCGCACGCCGACAGTAGGGCCACGCCGAGCACGACGACCGCCACAAGGCCGAAGGTCGTGGTGCGATGGTGGGCGTTGTGCAGACGAGAAAATGGTCCCAAGACGGCGGGATCGTAGCATGAGCCCCTGCGGTCACTGCCAGCTGTCCGGTTCCCGGCGGACCGCGAGCGGGTCAGGAGGTTCCGAGCAACCCGTCCAGCGCCACAAGCAGCTCGGCGGCAGCCGTCACACGCTCGATCGGTGCCGACGGCGCGGGCACCGAGACGCTGCCCTCACGCGAGTCGTACATGGCCCTGGCGTGCACCTCGCGTAACCCCCGCAGCTGCTGGCTGGTGAGGCTGAGCGGCCCGACTGCCACGCGCCCCCCGCGCACCATCACCTGGCCCGCGCCGAGCGCGCGCAGGCGCACCCGCAGCTGTTGGACGGCCAACAGCGACTCGACTCCGGGCGGTCGAGGGCCGAAGCGGTCGGCGATCTCCTCGCCCAGCGATCGGATGTCCTCCAGGTCCTGGGCAAGGGAGATCCGGCGGTGCAGCTCGATCTTGGCCGCCTCGAACGGGACGTAGTCGGCCGGGATGTACGCCGAGATCGGGATCTCGATCCGCACGTCGCGTTCGGGGATCGGCGATCCCTGACCCAACGCGACCGCCTCCTGCAACATCTCGACGTAGAGCTCGAAGCCGATCGCCGCAACATGGCCGGTCTGCTCGTCGCCGAGCAGGTTGCCCGCCCCACGGATCTCGAGATCGCGCATCGCGATCCGCAGCCCGCTGCCGAGCTCGGTGTAGTCGGCCAGCGCCCGCAGTCGCGCGGCTGCCTCGCGGGTCAATCCGGACTCATCCGGGTAACACAGAAGCGCGTGGGCGGTCACCGTGCTGCGCCCGACCCGACCGCGGATCTGGTAGAGCTGCGAGAGCCCGAGTTGGTCTGCGCGCTCAACGATCAGCGTGTTGGCCTGCGGGATGTCGAGCCCCGATTCGATGATGCTCGTGGCCACCAGCACGTCGGCGTCGCCCCGGACAAACGCCATCATCACGTCCTCGAGCTGATGCTCGGGCATCTGGCCGTGCGCGACCCGCACGGTGAGCTCGGGGGTCAGCGCCCGCACCCGTTCGGCCGCATTGTCGATGGTCTCGACGCGGTTGTGCAGATAAAAGCTCTGGCCGCCGCGCTCGTGCTCGCGGCGCAGCGCCGCCTGGACCAGGTCCTCCCGGAACTCGCCGACGTGGGTGGCGATCGGACGGCGGCCGGGCGGTGGTGTCTCGATCACGCTGATCTCGCGTAGCCCCGACAGCGAGATCTGCAGGGTGCGCGGGATCGGGGTCGCGCTCATCGCCAGCACGTCGACCTTGACCCGCAGCTGGCGCAGCGCCTCCTTCTGGGCCACGCCGAACCGCTGTTCCTCATCGACAATGACGAGCCCGAGATCCGACGGCTGCACGTCCATCGACAACAGCCGATGCGTGCCGACCAGTATGTCGAGCGTGCCCGAGCGAAAGCGCCCGAGCGCCTCGCGCGTCTCGGCGGGGGTCCGGAACCGGTTGACGATGTCCACACTGACCGGTAGATCGCCGAAGCGCTCACGGAACGTCGCCGCGTGCTGCTGGGCCAGGATCGTCGTCGGAACGAGCACCAGCACCTGCTTGCCGGCCACCGCCGCCTTGAACGCGGCGCGCATGGCGATCTCGGTCTTGCCGAAGCCGACATCGCCGCAGATCAGTCGATCCATCGGGCGCGGGCGCTCCATGTCGTCGTAGACCGCGTCGATCGCGCGCTGCTGATCCGGGGTCTCGCGGTGCGGGAAGCGACGCTCGAGTTCGGTGATCCATTCGTCGTTCGCCGGGAACGCAAACCCCTCGACGCGTTGGCGGGCCTCATAGAGCTGGATCAGCTCACCGGCCATCTCGCGGACCGCGACCCGGGCGCGGGCCTTGATCTTGTCCCAAGCCTTGCCTCCGAGCCGCGACAGCGTCGGCTCGGATCCGTCCGCGCCGACGTAGCGAGTGACCTTCTCGAGCTGGTCGTGCGGGACGAACACTCGGTCGCTGCCGGCGAACGCCAGCGCGAGGTAGTCGCGGGTGACGTTCGCGACGGTGTGCGTCTCGAACCCGGTCAGCCGGCCGATGCCGTGATCCTCGTGGACGACGTAGTCCCCGACGCGCAGGTCCATGAAGCTCGCCAGCCGACGCCCGACGACCGGTCCGTGCTCGGGTGCGGCGCGACGCCGACGCAGGATGGCCGTCTCGGGAACGATCGCCAGCCCGAGCGCGTGCGAGATCATGCCCTCGCGCACGCCGAGCGGCGCGAAGGCCACCCTACCCACCTCGGGCAGCTGGCCGGCCTCCAGGATCACGGGCATCGTGCGCTCGAACCTCATCGCGGTGCGTTCCATGTCGCCACGACGCGCGAAGGTCACCAGCACGCGATGCCCGTTGCGGGCCAGGCGCGCGAGCTCGCTTTCGGCTTCGCTCTGTCCGCGGGTGGCGAACCGCGCCTGAACGGCGTCGAAGATCGCCTCGCCCGAGGTCGGCGGCACGAGATCGAGCACGGTGCGACGCTCGAGTTCGGCCGTGATACCCGCGGCGTCGCTGAGCGCGCCGGCCGCCGCCTCGTCGGCGAAGCGCTCACGCGCGGCCCGCAGCGCGGCCGGATGCTCGCGCGGTGCCAGGCGCACCAGGGCCGCGCGGCCGATCCGCGGATCGTCAAGCGGTCCGACGCCGGCGTCGGCCGCATCGGGCTCGGTCGCCGGCCAGACGAGTACGCGCTCAAGCGGACGGATCGTGCGCTGGGTAAAGGACGAGAATGCGCGCACGCTCTCGATCTCATCGCCGAAGTACTCAATGCGGACCGGCAGGTCCGCCGTCGACGGGTAGACGTCGATCAGCCCACCGCGCACGGCGATCTCACCGCGCTCCTCGACCTGTGCCGTCCGTTCATATCCGAGCCGGACCAGGCGATCGAGCATCTCGTCGATCGGCGCCCGGGCGCCGGTGGCGATGCTCATGGGCTCGGCCCAGGTTGCCCGTGGCGCGATCAGCTCGGCGAGCGCCGGGGCACCGACCACCACGACCGTGGCGGGGCGTTCGGCAGAGGCCAGCGCGCGGGCACGCAGCCCGACCAGGTGGGGCGACGCACCGACGGCACCGCCGAGCGGCACGCCTCGCGACGGGTAAAGCGCCACCGCCGCCCGACCGAGGATGGCCTCCAGGTCAAGGGCCAGGTCCCGGGCCTCATCGTCCTCCCCGCAGACGGCGACCAGCGACCGGGTGGTCGTGCGAGTCAGCGCACCAAGCACGAAGCTCCAGGCGGGCCGTGCGATGGCGATGCGCCCGGCCGAGTCCCCGGCGGTCAGCCGGGCCGCCGCGCCTGCGAGTTCCGGCGCGCCCATCAAGAGGTCGTCCAGGCGCCCTGCCGCCTGGCGGCTACTGGTCATCGTCAGCGGGATCGGGGTCTGCGTGGACAGGTCCCTCGCCGGATCCGGCCTCGGCCCGCCGCTCGGCCCGCCCACGGGCGCGCGCGCCCGGCGGCCGGGCGTGGTGGGTCGCGATGGCCGCATCGATCCCGTCGTCCACGGCGGCCTGGGCCAGCACGACGGCGCGATCGATGAGCGACTGGACCTCCTGCCGCGGTTCGGAGAAGTTCGCCAGCACCCAGGCGGCCTCGTCGCCGCCGAACTCCGCCGGCTGGCGTCCGATACCGACGCGGATCCGCAGGAACTCCCGCGAGCCAAGACCCTGCTCGACCGAGCGCAGGCCGTTATGCCCGCCCGAGCCGCCGCCCCGCTTGCCGCGCACGTCGCCGAATGGGAGGTCGATCTCGTCGTGGATCACCAGGATCTGTGCCGGAACCAGTCGCAGGCTGCCTGCGGCGGGCCCCACCGACCGTCCCGAGTCATTCATGAACGTCTGCGGGGCGAGCAATCCGAGCTTTCCCGCCGGTCCGCGCGCCTCGCGGTATGTGCCGCCAAACCGATTCGCCGGGCGCCCGGCGTCGATGCGGCGAGCGAGCTCGTCGAGCACCATCACGCCGACATTGTGACGGTTGCCGGCGTAGCGCGGCCCAGGGTTGCCGAGCCCGACGACGAGGCCGATGCCCGGCTCAGATACGGAGGATGCCATCGTTGTCGTCATCCACGCGAGCCCGCGCCGCGCGGTCTTGGCAACGGGCCGCCCCGACGCGGCCGCGTGCGGCCGCGTCCCGCGGACTACTCCTCGGATTCGGTCTCCGCGTCGTCGTCCACACCACCGGCGTCCGTCTCGAAGTCATCGTCGTACTGCTTGATGCGGGTGTCGGCCGTGAAGATCTCGATGTGTTCCGCGGCCCGCTCGACGACGCCCGTGGCGAGCTCCTCGTCGGAGGCCGGCCGGAAGTCGACATGAAGGATCTCGCTGCGAATCGGGTCGAGCTGCCAGTCGGTCAGGACGGTCGACTGCGCCGGCCCGCCGGAAACGGACAAGTCGATGACGCTCGAACGCCCGTCGGCCGCGAACAGCACCCGGTGCAGCGCATGCCCATCGAGGACGATCGGCAGTGACGCACCGGGCTTGCGGTAGAGCACGCCGGGGACCAAACCCTGCTTGCGCAGGCGCCGCGAGGGTCCGTTGCCGAATTCGCTGCGGGGTTGGGCTTCTACGGTGAGTCGGGCCATGCGGATACGCGTCCTGGTCGTTGTCCGGATCTGGGGCGACCGCGGATCATAGTGGACGACAGCCGAATCCGCGAGGGCGGCCGCCCGCGCGGGCGCTGCCTAAAAGAGCTGGTTCTCCCCGGCGAAGATCTCGCTGACGGATTCGTCACAGAACACGTTGTGGACCGAGTCGGCGAGGATCCGCGCGACCGATACGACCTTGATCAGGTCCGGCGGAGCGTCGGGGCCCAGCGCGACGGTGTCGGTCACGACGATCTCCTCGATCGCCGACGCGGCCAGCCGCTCGAATGCGGGCGGCGAGAACAGGCCGTGCACGGCGGCGGCGTAGACCCGCCGGGCGCCCGCCTCGCGGATGGTGTCGGCACCGGCGACCAAGGTGCCGGCGGTGTCGATCATGTCGTCGATCAAGATGGCGTCGCGCCCCTTGACGTCACCGACCAGCAGCGTGACCTCGGCTGCGTTGTGCTCGGGACGCTGCTTGGTGAGCACGGCCAGGTTCGCGCCGAGCTTCTCGGCGACGTGGTTGGCGAGCTTGGCGCGGCCGGCGTCGGGTGAGACCACGACGAGGTTGTCGAGCTCGCCGGCGCGCTGCCGTTCCTCGAAGTGCTCCACCAACAGCGGGATCGCGGTCATGTGGTCGACGGGAATCCGAAAGAAGCCCTGGACCTGGCCGGCGTGCAAGTCCATCGTCAGCACCCGGTCGACACCGGCGGCCTGGAGCATTTCGGCGACGAGCTTCGCCGTGATCGGTTCGCGCGGCGCCGACTTCTTGTCCTGGCGCGAATACCCGTACCACGGGATGACCGCGTTGATGCGGTGGGCCGACGCAAGCTTGGCGGCGTCGATCATGATCAGCAGCTCCATGAGCGCCTCGTTGACCGGCCGGGAGGTCGACTGGACCAGGAAGATGTCCGCGCCGCGGATGCTTTCCTCGAACCGCACGTAGATCTCGCCGTTGGCGAACGTCTTGAGCGTGACCTCACCCAGCTCCATGCCCAGCTTGTCGGCGATCGACTCGCCGAGCACCCGGCTCGCGCGCCCGGCGAAGACCATCAGCCGCTTGGAGTCATCGCGGTCGATGCTCGTCCTGGTCATGCCTGGTGCCCCCCGGAGTCCTCGGATGCCGCGCGCGCCTTTGCGGCAGCCCGCCTCGTAAAGTCCTCAATCACCCGCTGGCGGGCTCGAGCGATCCCGAGTGCTCCCGCGGGAACCTCGTCGGTGATGATCGACCCCGCCCCGGTCATCGCATCGTCGCCGATGGTCACGGGCGCCACAAGCACACAGTCCGAGCCGGTCTTTACCCGCGCGCCGACCGTCGTGCGGTGTTTGCGGAAACCGTCGTAGTTGGCGGTGATATTGCCCGCGCCGATGTTGGTGTCCTCGCCGATCTCGGCGTCGCCGATGTACGAAAGGTGGGGTACCTTGGCCCGCGCGCCGATGACGGCGTTCTTGGTCTCGACGAACGTGCCGATCTTGGCCTTGGCCGACAGGCGCGTCCCGGGACGCACGTAGGCAAACGGGCCGATGCTGGTGCCCGGGCCGATGTCGCTCTCGCGCACGACCGCGTTGATCACCTGCGCCCCGTCGGCGATGGTCGCATCGTCGATCACGCAATTCGGGCCGATCACGCAGTTTGCGCCGACGGTCGTCGCGCCACGCAGATATACCCCCGGCAACAGCACCGTGTCGGGGCCGACCAGCACGTCGGCGCCGAGGTAGACGCTGGTCGGATCCGGAATGCTCACGCCGTCGAGCATGAGCGCCTCGCGCAGCCGCGCCTGCAAGATCGCCTCGCAGGCCGCCAAGTCGACCCGGGTGTTGACCCCAAGCACGACGTCCGAGTCGTCGGTGATCAGGGTCTCGACGGGGCCGCCGAGGATCGGCAGCACGTCCGGCAGGTAGATCTCGCTCTGCGCGTTGCCGGAACCGACCTGGCCGAGGGCGGCCGTCAGCGCCGCCCGATCGAACATGAAGATCCCCGCGTTGATCTCGGCGATCTTGGCCTCGGCGTCGGAGGCGTCCCGCGCCTCGACGACGCCCACGACCCTGCCACCGTCGTCGCGCACGACCCGGCCGTAGTCACCCGCATCGGGCAGCACCGTCGTGACCATCGTGGCCGATGGACGCGTCGCCGCGTGCTGGGCGACAAGCGCGACAACAAGCTCATTGGACAGCAGCGGCGTGTCGCCGCAGACCACCAGCACCGTGTCGCAGGCCCTCGGCAGCGCGGCGAGCCCGATGCCCGTTGCGTGACCGGTGCCGGACTGCTCATCCTGGACGCAGGTCGTGGCGCCCTCGGGCAGTGCCGCGGCCACCGCATCCGCCCCGTGGCCGACGACGACGACCGTCTCGGTGACATCGATCCCCGCCAGGGATGCGAGTACCCATCCGATCATGGGACGCCCCGCGAGGGGGTGCAGGACCTTGGGAAGCGCAGACTTCATGCGCGTCCCCTGGCCCGCGGCAAGCACAACCGCGCCGAGGATCACGTGAACCAACCCCTTTGAAGTGTCCGAAGTCCTGGTTGGGGCGGGAGGATTCGAACCCCCGGTCGCGGGACCAAAACCCGCTGCCTTACCACTTGGCTACGCCCCATCGACGATCGCGCAACGGCGAGTATATGCGGCGCTCGGCGGGAAACACGATCGGCTCATGCCTCCAACACCACGATGTCCACCACGACCGGGCGGTCCTCGTCGGAGGTTTCCCCGGTGTCGCGATTGACGACCTCGATCGTGTCCATCTCGCAGACGATCTGCACGCGCATGCCCTCCTCGAGGACGCCGTCCTTATAGCGTGTCGCGATGGGTCCACGCAGCTCGAACGTATCCATCCGAAGCAGCTCATCCGGAATGATGGTGAGCAGGATCACATCACCCTGATACGGGTCGATGTCCTGCCACAGCAGCGAGATCTCGCCGGAGATTGCGATGCGGGGACCCACGGAGGTGCACACTCTACAGCCATGAGCACCGATCCCCTGCCCACCAACTACCGCCTCGTGGGACCGCCCGACCTGCTGCACGATCTCATGCTGGACTTCCGGGAAATCGGCTGGCAGTGCAGCGTCCACCGCTGGCAGGCGGTGATCACCGCACCCGCAAACGAGAGCGGTCACACCGCCCCGCAATGGTCGGCCGAGATTACCCTCGCCGGCATCAGCCGCACCGACCACGGGACGGCGTGCCAGGATCACTTCCTGGGGCCGGGCGTCTAGAGCGTGGGCTCAGCGACCGGGGTCGGCGTGGCCGGCCGCGGGTCATGCGCGCGCTCACCAGGCCCGCGCGCGGCGGTGTCCGCGACGAACTCCGGCGCCGGTTGCGGGGTGTGCCTGCGCCAGCGTTCCCAGCGCGCGAGCAGCCACGGTGCGAGTGCGATCGCCGCAATGTCGAAAAAGACGTATCCGGCGGCGATCCCGGACGGCGGATTCCCGGTGGGGATCGGTGTCCCGGGAACGTGCGCCTGCCAGGCCCAGGTGCCCATCGAGACGCCGTAGATCTCGAGGAACGCCACGAACGCGAACACGCTGGCGTAGACCGTCGCGTTGCGCCCGCGCAGCAGGAACGCCAAGAGCACGATGCAGCCGACTGCCCCACCGACGTCGGCGCGCGGGAGGACCGTGAGGCCGATCACGGCCCATGCCACGAGCCCGGCCGCCGCGATTCCGATCCACAGGCGTGTGTGTGTGCGCACCCAGGCGGTTTGGCTCAGGCGCAGGCCGAACAGATAGACCATGCCGTGTCCGGGCGGCACGAACATCGGCAGGTTGTGGTGCCGGTAGATGTAGGCACCCCAGATGATCGACCCGATGATCTCGAAGCACGTCGCGACGGCGATCACGACCAGCGTCTGCACGCGCTCGGCACGCGTGGCCGACCGCAGGGCCAGGCCGAGCATGCACCAGCACAGCAGCCCCAGCACGTATTGGCCCGGCAGCGCGACGGCGCGATCGAGGGCCAGGCCGATCAGGGTGGCACCAACGACGAACGCACACACGCGTCCCGGCGATGCTGCAAGCGGATCCCGCACGAGGTAGAATTGTAGTGAACGCGACGCCCGCCGGCACGCCCCATCCGTGACCAACGACGTCGTGTCGGTGTACTCCGGCAGCGTGCCGGGTTCGCACCTGACGGGTTCTGTAACACAGTTGTCCCCGGGAGCGCCTAGACTAAGCTCATGGGTCCGTCGCGCGTGCACTTCCAAAGCGAGATGCAGGATCTTCGTCTGCGCATTGTCGAGATGGCGAGCCTCGTGCTCAACCAGATCGAGCGCGCCACCGCGGCCTGGGAAGACGCCGACGCCGCGGCCGCCGAGCAGGTCATCGCCGACGACGAGCGCATCGATGAGACCTGTGCCGAACTCGACCACTGGATCTATCGCATCCAGCTCTTGCAGGCGCCGGTCGCGAGCGACCTACGCCTGCTGCACGTCGGCCTCATCGCGGTCGTCGCCCTCGAGCGGGTCGGGGACCTCGCGGTCGCGATCGCCGAGCTGACGCGCTCGGTGCGTCCGGGTGACGAGAACCCCGAGGTCCAGGCCACCCTTGCCCGGATGAGCGCGCAGGCGGTCGATACGCTGGCGCTCGCCGTCCAGGCGATCGCCCGCAGCGACATCGAGCTCGGGGCGCGGGCCTCACAACAGGCCAAGATGGTGCGGGAGATGCTCACCGAGCTGCCCGACGTGGTCGCCGCGGCCGACGGGCACGCGAGCAACAGCGCCTGGACCGCGTCGGCCGTCTTGGTCGGCCGCCACCTTGAGCGCGTCGCCAATAACGGCGGCGAGCTGGGGGGCCGGGTCAATTTCATCGTGTCCGGCGAGCCGTTTCAGCGCGTGCACGCGCCTGCCGAGGCCGTCGAGTAGTCGACGCCCCGGGGCGGCGAGGGGCGGCTAGTCGTCCTCCGCGTCGGTGTCCGGGATGACAGGCACTGGATCACCGCTCGGCGACGCCTGTTGCTCTTGGCGTTCCATCTGTTCGATGCGATCCAGCGCCTCGAGCGCTTGATCTGCTGCCATTGTCCTGAAGCTGTTGCGCCGTTCACGTTTGGCCTTCGCCATCGGTCCCTCCCGGATCGAACAACGATTGTACCTTCCGCGTCGGGACAGCACACGATCAGCGAATCAGGCGCCCGTCGACAAGCGCCTGCACCAGACGGCTATCGGCGGGCGGGAACAGGTATCCATTCAGGGATTCGGCCGGCACCCAGCGAAACTGGACGACCTCGAGCGCCCGCGGGCGCAGCGCCTCGGCCCAGGGGCACCAATAAAAGCGCAGCTCGAGCGGCCCGGAGCGTTCGGTCCACGCATGCGGTCCGATCGCAAGCTCGATACCCAGCTCTTCGCGCAGCTCCCGGTGCAGCGCTTGGCTGTCGTGCTCGCCCGGCTCCCGCTTGCCTCCCGGGAACTCCCAACGGCCACCGTGCCCGGCGTCGGGCAGCCGCTGGCTGATCAAGAGGCGTCCGCCGCGCTCGATCAGGGCCGCGACAACGACCTGGATCTCCTGCGCGTCCGATGTCACGGGCGTTCCGGGAGCATGAGCTCCGCGCCGACCGCCCGAGCCAACCCATCCGCGACCAGGCTCGCGGCCGCCTCCACGTCGCGGTCGATCGGGACCGCCCCGTCCGCGGTGAGCTCCCGCAGCAGAAACCCCCGCCGCTGGCGAAACGACCCGGCAAACCGCGACTGGCGTCGTCGCGGCGGGGTCACCTCCAGCACCAGGCCCGCGTCCGCGGCTCGGCACCCGCTCCGCAGCGGACATCCTGACTCGCAGCGCGGCGCCCGTGCGGTGCACCACGCGCGCCCGAGATCCATGAACGCCTGGCCGACCGCCCAGCCCGCGCCATCCGGTGTCCCGGGCCAGCCGTCGGGAAACCGGCGGGCCAGCACCCGCGCGACGTTGGTGTCGTGGGGCAGCACCGGCGCGCCGTCGGCGAAGCACCGGATCGCGGCGGCGGTGTACGGCCCGACCCCGGGCAACTCGGTCAGTCGATCGTCCTCGGGCCATCCGGACGCACAGATCTGGCGTGCCGCCAGGTGTAGGTTCCGCGCCCGCCGCGGATACCCCAGCCCCTGCCACACCCCGAGCACGTCGGCGAGCGGCGCGGCCGCGAGCGCGCACGCGCTCGGCCAACGGTCCATCCACGCCTCGAAGTACGGCACCACGCGGGCAACCTGCGTCGATTGCAGCTGCACCTCGGCGACCAGCACCGCGTAGCGATCGCGCGTCCGCCGCCAGGGAAAGTCGGCCCCGTCCGCGGCGAACCACTCGATCAACGTCGCCACCGCGGGATCGCATGTCGGTGCCGGTCTGGTCATCGACCGCGAATCTTGGCACGCCGGGACGGGCCGGGACCGGGCACCGTCGCGGTCACTCGTCGAGCAGCGTGAGCTCCTGACGTGTGGGCTCCGCACCGCGTCGGTGCGCGCAGGCGTGTTCGATCAGGGCGGCCGCACCCGTAAGCGCCTGGTCGACGTCGATCACCGGTCCGAGCTCGAAGGTGCCGAAGCGGCCGCGCTCGCGCATCCGGGCATCGACGATTAGCGCCTCCGGATCCAGCGGCGAGCTCGCCGGGGCCGCCCGTGCGACGGCAAGCGCACGCAGGATGCGATCGACCGAGACCGGCCAGTTGTCCAGGTCGACTTCGGCCCGACCGACGATTTCACCGAACGCCACCCCGAACACCACCGCCTGCCCCGGCGTCGCCGCGGGGTCGACGAACAGCGCCAGCCGCTGCCGCACCGCGTGCGCCCGCCAGGCCGCGCCCAACTCGCGCAGGAGCGCCTCGAACTGCTGCTGCCCGAGATCGTCGATCCGCAGGCGGCCATCGGCGACCGCGCGCGCGTACCGGGCGGCCATCCGCCCGAGCGGTGCCGCCGGCACGGGGCCGACCAGGCCACGGAGCTCTCCGACCCGCACGCGATCGTCGTCGGGCCCGCCGGCATGGCGGATCGCATCGGCGACGCCAAAGTCCGGGTGCGGCAGCGGGCGCGAGGAGTCGAGGGGGTACAGCGCCAGCAACACGTCTCGGACCATGCGGGCGCGCCGCTCGGTGGTGACGCACAACAGCGTGCCGTCGCTGGCGACCGGAAAGCCGCGCAGCACCCGCAGGCGCGGGACGTCCTCCCCGGTCAGCACGATGCGCCAGGTCGGACCGGGCAGCCCGCGCCGATTGCAGGGAGGCTGCAGGTCGCGCAGCACCCGGTGCTCGGCGAGCAGCGCGTCGAGTTCCGATGCGCAGCATTCGTAGTCGATGCGCTCGAGCTGTTCGAGCGCCCGGCCGATCAAGCGGCCGTGACGGCCGCCGGGGCCGAAGTACGAGCGCACGCGCCGACGCAGGTTGCGCGCCTTGCCGACGTACAGGACCTCGCCGCGACGGTTGCGCATCAGGTAGATCCCGGGCGAGGTCGGCAGGTCGTCGGCCAGCGCGAGCTTCCAGGAGTGGCGCGTGCCGCCCGGCGCCCCGATGGCGACGACCCGCTCGACCGTGTCGAGGTCGCGCTCGGCGAGCATCGCCAGGAACCGAATCAGCAGCTCGGCGGTCGCCTCGGCGTCGGGCAGCGCACGGTGGCAGGGCCGGACGTTGGTGTCGGCCCACTCCGAGAGCGTCGTCAGATCGTGCCGGCCCACCCGCCCGGCGAGCAGTCGCCGCGCGAGGGTGAGCGTGTCCAGCCACGGTTGCGTGAAGTACCGCCCCGCGGTGCGCCGGCGCTCGTAGGTCAAAAAGCGCAGATCGAACGGGGCGTTATGGGCGACCAGGACGTCGTCGCGGGCGAACCCCACGAACATCTCGAGCGCCGCGCCGATCTCCGGCTGACCGACGACCATCTGGTTGGTGATCCCCGTCAGGCGGGTGATCGTCTCCGGGATCGGCCGCTGTGGATCGACGAGGACCGAGAAGCGGTCAACGATCTCGAGCCCGGCCACACGCACGGCGCCGATCTCGGTGATCTTCGAGCTGCCCGGGCTCCCGCCTGTGGTTTCGAGGTCGACGATGCAGAACGTCGCGTCGGCGACGTTCTGCGACGCCCAGCGCGGCGGCGCCAGGCCCACCAGGTCCCGGCCGAGCCAGGTCAGGCGGGCGTCGCTGTCGACCAGTTCGGCGACCAGTCGTCGCTGGAGCGTCAGCGGGCACCCACGCAGGCGCAGCACCTGAGCCACGATCTGACCGACCTCCAGCGGACGTCCCCGACGGACCAGCAACGCGCACAGACGGTCCGACATCACCGGCTCGCCGACAGCGGGGCGGGCGGCGACGGGCAGGTCGAGCTGGCCGGAAAGCGTCACTTGTCCGATGGTACCGGCGCCCCCCGATGCCCCCGGGTCAGCACGGGGTGCGTCGCGGACCGCGATCCCTGCGCCGGTGCGGCGTTTCCTGTCGCGACGACGCCTGTCGACGACATCCCAACGGCACGTCGCCTAGACTCCGACCGGATCCGTCACGGGAGTCGGCATGGGCTTGATTGCGGGAATTGACACGGTCTTCTACCAGGTCTGCAACATGGATCGCGCCGTCGCGTTCTATACCCAGACCCTCGGACTCGAGCTTGCGCGCCGCGAGGGCAACGACTGGTCGGAGCTGTCGGCGGGCGCCATCAACCTGGCGCTGTCCGGCGAGCTCGCCGTCGCGCCCCAGAAGGGCGGGGCGACCGTCGTGCTGCGCACCGACGCCCTCGACGAACTCGCCGCCGCGCTGAAGGCGGCCGGGACCCAGATGGGCCAGATCGAGGATATGGGCGGGGCGCGCATGCTCGACGTCTACGACCCCGACGGAAACCAGTTGGTGATCCTGGAGCCCCTGGCAGAGTAACGACGGCCCCTCGGGCCGACGGACGCGAGTTCAGTCCTCCGACAGCGCGCTACGGCGATAGGCCAGGGACACCATGAAGGCCTCGGTGTCGACGACGCGCACCGCGATGCGTTGCGTGGTCCAGCGCAGCGGCGCCCGCACCGAGATCGGCTGCGCCAACTCGATCACCACGGCCTGACCGGACTTGCTGACGAAGCCGACGACACCTCGGCCGATGCGCACCCCGAGCCCCGCCCACCAGGGCCAATCCAGCGTCGATACCCGGGTGACGAGCGCGAGCGGGATCTGCGCGCTGCCCAGCACCCCGAGCCGAATCGCGCAGTGGGCGTCATCGAGTTCGACGGTCCCGCCGTGCGGCGCGAACAGCGCGAAGAAGGCGAACCCCCAGCGGGAGCGTGGCATCTCGAAGCGTTCCACGATCCGACAGCGTACTGGGCCCGCACCGCCCGTACGTCTGGGACCACCCACGCCGCTGGCGGCGGCTGAGACCCCGAACCCTCAGCGCAGGTCGGCGACCTCGCGCGAGCGCAGATGCACGATCACCTTGCGCTTGACCCGCTGCAGGGCGTTGTCGACCGTCTTGGGGGTGCAATCGAGGCGATTGGCGATCTCCTCGTATGACCGCCCTTCGAGGTACATCGCCAGGACCCCGCTCTCGAGCGACGAGAGGGTCTCGCCCAGGCAGCCGATCAAGGACCGCAGCTCCTCCGAGGAGATCGCCTGGTTGATCGGATCCCACGCCGGATCGTCGGGAAGGATCTCGGCCAGGGACATCTCCTGGTCCGACGACGCTCCCGCGCGCGAGTGACTGAACGACACGTACGTGTTCAGCGGCGTGTGCTTGTTGCGGGCGGCGGTCTTAATCGCCGTGATGATCTGGCGGGTGACGCAGAGCTCGGCGAACGAACGAAATGAGGCCTCGCGGTCGGGGCGATAGTCCCGGACCGCCTTGTAGAGGCCGATGAGCCCCTCTTGGATCAGGTCCTCGCCCTCGCCTCCGGCCAGGAAGTACGAGCTCGCCCGCAACCGGACAAAACCCCTGTAACGATCCACAATCTTGTCCATCGCGACGGGATCGCCGCGGCGCGCACGCTCGATAAGCGCGCGGTCGGTGATCTCATTCTCAGTCTGAGGTTCATAGCTCCCGCGGATGCGCCGGACGGCGGAATCCTGCGTTCTCGCAGTGGAAAAGGCGAAAGACACGGCGCTCTCCGAGAAGTCTTATCCTGAGGTAGAGGGTTCGATTTCCCCTCTCCGCGGGATGTTATGTGACTGGAGAGCGTTTGGGAAGGCGAATTCCGGAATTTACGCGGAAACCTCTCCGCGCACCGCCTCGAACAGCAGCAGCGCGCACGCGACCGAGAGGTTCAACGAGGCCACGTTGCCATGCATCGGGATCCGCACCATTGCGGCACATCCTGCCGCAACCCTCGGACGGAGCCCCGCCCCCTCGCTGCCCATCACGATCACGACCTCAGACGTCCACGCCAACTCGCGAAAGTCCATCTCGGCGTCCGCGTCCGCCCCGACGACCAGGCGCCCGGCGTCCGTTGCCTGGCTCAAGAACCCCGCGATGTTGCTGACGCGGGCGACCAGCAGATGCTCGACGGCACCGGCGGAGGTCTTGCAGACCGTCGGCGTCACGCCCGGGGATCCCCGCTGGGCGGTGACGATCCCCACGGCCCCGGCGGCATCGGCGACGCGGCAGATCGCCCCGAAGTTGCGTGGATCCTGCGCGCCATCCAGACATACGATCGGTCCGGAGGCCTCAAGCATGTCACGGACATCGGCATACGGATACGGTTCCGCGCGCGCCACGACCCCCTGGTGGTCTGACGTGCCGGCCATGTGGCCAAGCTCCGCCTTGTGGGTGGCGATCACCCGGTGCCCGGCCAGCCAGTCGGCGTCTGCCAGCTGCGGGAGCACCCAGATCCCGTCGATCCGCCGGCGGCCGGCCCGCAGCGCCTCGCGCACCGGATTGCGGCCATAGATGATCTCGCCGTCGCTCACCTGGGGGTGACCTGAGGCCCCTCGGGCGTATCGCGCACGTCATAGCCCAGGGATTCGATCTCGGCGCGCAGGGCGTCGGCGCGCACAAAGTCGCGCGCCACGCGTGCGACCTCACGTTCGGCGGCGAGGGCCACGATCTCCGCCGGTGCGACGGGCGGCCCGGCCGCGAGGTCTGCGAGTCCGAGGACGTCCAGCAGGCCCACGAACTCGGCCCGAGCGGCCTGCAGCTGCGCAACGCCGGGTCGACCGCCCTCGACCGCCCGGTTGATCGCATGGATGACCTCGAACAGGGCGGCGAACGCGCGTGGGGTGTGAAAGTCGTCATCGAGCGCGTCAAAGAAGTCACTGCGTGCCGCGACGAGCGTATCGGCGAGCGTGCGATTGATCCCCTCACCCGGCACCGACTCGGCCCGGTCGAGTGTCCGGGCGGCGTTGCGGATCGTCTCGACCTGGCGGCCGGTGTCCTCGAGCGCGGCGTCGCCGAACGGCAGCTTTGAGCGGTAGTGCGTACGGAGAAAGAACGCCACCAGCACGTCGCGACCCCAGCGGTCCAGCGCGTCACGCAGCAGGACGATGTTGCCCTCGCTCTTGGACATCTTGCCGCCGAGCTCGAGCATCTCGTTATGGGCCCAGATGCCGGCCATCGGCACGCCGTTCGCGCCCTCGCTCTGTGCAATCTCGTTCTCGTGGTGCGGGAACGCGAGATCGATGCCGCCGCCGTGGATCTCGAACGATGGCCCCAGCGCCGCCTGCGCCATCGCCGAGCACTCGATGTGCCACCCGGGGCGACCGGGGCCCCACGGCGAGTCCCAGGACGTGTCCTCGTCGGGCTTGTGGCCCTTCCAAAGGGCGAAGTCCAGCGGGTGCTCTTTTGCCCCACCCGGCTCGGTGACCAGCATCTCGTCCAGTCGACGGCCCGAGAGCTTTCCGTACCCCGGGAATCGATCGACACGGAAGTACACGTCACCGGCACTCGGATACGCCAGCTCGACGGCGATCAGCCGTGCGATCAGCGCGATGATCTCCGCCATGTGTCCGGTCACGGTCGGCTCGACATCGGGTCGCCCGAGCCCAAGGCGATTTGTATCGGTGACGTACTCGTTCAGGTAGCGCGCGGCCAGCTCGGCCGACGGCACGCCTTCCCGCTGGGCGGCCACGTAGATCTTGTCGTTGATGTCGGTGACGTTGCTGACGAAGCGCACGGCGTACCCGCGGCGGGTCAGGTAGCGCTTGAGCACCGAGAACACGACAAACGGACGCGCGTTGCCGACATGGATCGGCCCGTAAACGGTCGGTCCGCAGACGTAGATCCGCACGATCCCGTCGGGTCCGGTGGTCAAGGGCTCGACCCGGTGCGAGAGCGTGCTGTACAGCCGGGGTTCACCGTCGACGGCACTCGCTGTGCTCACGCGTCCTCCGTGTCGATGGGTGCGACCAACGCGACCGCCTGACTCGCGATCCCCTCACCGCGACCGGTGAACCCCATGGTTTCGGTCGTCGTCGCGTGTACCGTGACCGGCGCGCCAAGCGCCGCGGTCATGCCCGCCTGCATGGCCTCGCGATACGGCCCGATGCGGGGGGCCTCGCAGATCACCACCGCATGGGCGTTGACGATCCTCAGCCCCGCGGCGGCGGCATATGCGCGGACGTGTTCGAGCAGGGTCGCACCGGACACGCCGGCCCAGGCCGGATCATCCGGCGGAAACAGTGCGCCGATGTCCGGTCCCCCGCAGGCGGCGAGCACGGCATCACAGACGGCGTGGGCCACCACATCGCCGTCACTGTGGCCGACGAGCCCGTGGGCATGTGGGACCGCCACGGTGCCGAGCATCAGCGGGATGCCCGGACCGAACCGGTGTGCGTCGACGCCGAGCCCGACCCTCATGCCCAGTCTGCGATCGGAGCCTGCGTGGCGACGCGCCGGGCAAAGCGGGTCAGATGCCGGTAGCCGGCACCGCCAAGCGCGGCGACGGCGGTCGGATACCCCGCAGCGACGTCCGCGGGGCGGTGCGCGTCGCTGGAAAGCGTGACCGCGATGCCAGCACGCGCGCACAACCCCAATAGATCAGGGTGTGGATACAGCTCACCGACCGGCTTGCGCAGGCCCGCCGTGGAGCACTCGACGGCCACGCCGGCCGCCGCGATCTGGGCGATGACCTCGGGCCAGCGGGCGAGCGCGGATTCGGGAGGGCGGTGGCCGAAGACCTTGGGCAGGTCGATGTGTGCCATGACATCGAACAGGCCCGAGCGTGCCGCCGCGACGAGCTCGTCCAGGTAGCGCGCCCAGATCTCCTCGGGGTCGAGCGTGTCCCACGCGAGGTAGTCCGGGTGATCGACGGCCCGCTCGGCCAGCCAGTGCACCGATCCGAGCACGAGGTCAAACGGACGGTCGGACACCACGCGGCGGATCTCGGCCTGGCGATCCGGCAGCCAGTCCATCTCGATCCCGATCAGCACGGGCAGGCCCTCGGCACGTGCGGCCTCGAGCGCCGCGCAGTAGGCATCGAGATCCTCGGTGGCTTCGTCGCGCCACCACGGGTTGGGGTGCCATTCGCGCGCCTCGGCGAAGCGGTGTACGTGCTCGGTGATTGCGATCTCCTGCACGCCCCGGGCGCGGGCGCGCGCCGTGTACCGACCGATCCATGCGGGCGACAGGTATCCGCCCGCCGCGTCCCACTCGGCAGCGTGCTCAGCGCGGGCGGCGGCCCCGTCGGGCTGCAGGTGGAGGTGGTAGTCGGTCAGCATCGGCGGTCCACGTTAGCGAACGCGGCCGGGCGCGGTGTCGGCAAGCAGCAACTCGGCGATTCTGACGTCCGACGGGGTCGTCACCTTGAGATTCGGCCACAGCGAGGGCACGACGACGACCCGTCCGCCGTTGGCCTCGACCATCGATGCGCAGTCGGTCGCTGCATCGAGGCGCTCCTCCGCTTGCGCGCGATCGAATGCCCGCTCCAGCACCGCGCGCCAGAACACCTGCGGCGTCTGCGCGAGCCACAACCCCGCGCGTGACGGCGTCGCGGTGATGATGAGCTCGTCGCTGACACGCTTGGGCGTATCCGCGAGCGGTGCGGCCGCGATGGCTCCGTCGGCCGCCACGGCCGCCGCGATGACCGCCGTAATCAGCTCGGGCCGGATCAGCGGGCGGGCGGCGTCGTGAACCAGCACCAGATCGGTGTCGGGTTCCACGGCCGACAGGCCGCGTCCGACCGACTCCGCCCGCGAGGATCCACCGGTGACGACCTTGTCGACCTCGAGTCCAAGCGCGTGCGCGAGCTCCGCCTCATGGCCGCCGGGAGCGACGACGACGACGCTGCCGATCCGATCGGAGCCGGCCAGCGCGTCCAGGCACCACGCCGCGAGGGCACGCCCGCCGACAGGCATGAGCGCTTTCGGCATCCCCGTGCCCATGCGGATGCCCGCCCCGGCAGCGACGACGATCGCGGCGCACCTGGGCGTCGGTTCAGCGGGCATGTCGGCACACCGGCCCGCCACCGCGCCAATCGTCCCGCCACGCCCCGGCGCCCTCCCGCCCGCGAAGCACCTACGCGGAGACCCCGTGCCCGGCGACGCGCGTGAAGATCATCTTCCCCGACGGGCTTTGCAGGATCGAGGTCACCTCGACCTCAACCTGTTGGCCCATCAGGCGTCGGCCGCCCTCCACCACGATCATGGTCCCATCGTCGAGGTACCCGACGCCCTGGTCGTACTCGCGGCCCTCGCGGATCACCTTGATCGACAGTGGCTCGCCCGGCAGGACCGCCGGCTTGAGGGCGTTGGCGAGCTCGTTGACGTTGAGGACCTCGACGCCCTGGATCTGGGCGACCTTGTTCAGGTTGTAGTCGGTCGTCACGATCGATGCGCCGAGCTCACGGGCGAGGCGCACCAACCGGCTATCGACCTGGTCGACGTCGCCACGATCGGTGGTGCGGACCGAAAAGCCCCCGTTGGCCGCCTTCTTCATCTCCTCGACGATGTCGAGCCCGCGGCGGCCGCGGGCCCGCTTGAGCGCATCGGTGGAGTCGGCGACGTGCTGGAGCTCGTCGAGCACGAAGTCCGGGACGACGATCGAGCCCGACAGGAACTTGGTACGGATCACCTCGACCAGACGTCCGTCGATGATCGCCGACGTGTCGATGACCCGTGTCTGGGTCGAGCGCGACCGGACCCCAACCAGACGCAGTATGTCGACATGCTTGCGGGCGGCGATCCTGCTGAACACGTAAGCCACCAGCAGGACGACCGGCAAGAGCAGGTACGGGCCGACGATCGGCAGGCGGGCGACGGCGATCCCGGCCAGCGCCGCCGCCACGAGCCCGACGACCAGGCCAAACGCGCCGACGGTAAGCTCCGCGGCCGAGCGTCGATCGGCGGCGCGGTCGAGCGCGCGCAGATGGTCGCGCAGCCAGCGCCCGGCGACGCCGCCGAGCAGGAACCCGACCAAGGCCCCGACGATCACGACGCCGATCCAAATCCCGTACGAATACGGCGAGTTGACGCGCGTGGTGATCGAGAGGCTGGCCGCCCCCTGGTAGGCCGCAAGCCCTCCCAACAGGGCGAGCAGGATGCGGCTCACCATGATCATGACCGGCACTCCGGCACCCGGGCTCCGGCACACACCACCGCGGTCGCCCAACGACCTGCGGGGGCATGCGCAGGTGGTTGGGATCGCAGTTTCATGAGTGCTGGGGCTCCTCGCGGTCTGGGCGGGTAGGGGATCCTCGTGTTGTGCCGCGACAACTTCCCTACCGCGAAGCCTAGCGCGCCATTCGCGCCATTCGCGCCGCTCCGCCACATCGGTTCGGTTGTCTTAGCGCCTATTCCGGCGCGGCCTCGTGCTCCTCGGGCTCGTCCGGCTCGCCGGCGGCACCCGCCGCGACCCGTGCCTCGCCGCGATCACCGCCGATGTTCTCCAGCAGGTTCTCCAGAAAGTCGATCGCTTCCTGCTCTTCCATGTCACAGGCGTACATCAGCTCGCTTGCCAGGATCTTCTTGGCGCGCCCAAACATCTGTTTCTCGCCCGTCGACAGCCCCTTGTCGAGGTCGCGGATCGACAGGTTGCGCACGACCTCGGCCAACTCGAACACGTCGCCGGTCTTGATCTTGTCGCGGTTGTGCTTGAAGCGACGGTTCCAGTTCTTGGGCATCTGGGTACCGTCGTCCTTGAGCACCGCCAGCACTTCCTGGACGGTCGTCTCGTCGATCACGCGGCGCAGTCCCGCGCGCTCGGCGTTCTCGGCCGGAACCATGACGGTCATCTCGTTGTACAGAATCGTGATCGTCAGGTACTCGCGCCGCTGGCCCAGTACCTCTTTGTGCTCCCTTTTTTGGACCACTCCAGCGCCGTGGTGCGGGTACACCACCTTGTCTCCGACTTCGAACACTCGCCCCTCCTGCTCGTGGAATATCCCGGTGTCCGCGCTGCTAGCGCGGACACGCGACCTCTAGGGCCTGCGCGATATCCCCAACCGACGAAATCTCCACCCCTGCGGGCGGAGGCTCTGCACTTTCGCTTGCCATCCGTGGCGCCACCGCGAGGGTGAGCCCGTGGGCACCGATGGCGCCGAGTCGACGTCCCCAATGACCGGTCGGGCGCACCCCGCCCGTGAGGCCGATCTCACCGAACGCCGCGGACCCCGCGGCGAGCGGGGTCCCGCGATGCGCGCTGGCGATTGCCAGCGCCATCGCCAGATCCGCGGCCGGATCGATCGCACGAGCGCCTCCGGCAACACTCACAAAGACATCCTGATCACCGAGCCGCAACCCGGCATGCCGCGACAGCACCGCGATCACCTGTGCCAGGCGCGTCCGGTCGACGCCCACCGCGACGCGGCGCGGCGGCACCACCTCGGTCGGGCCGACTAACGCCTGGATCTCGACCAGCATCGCGCGACTGCCCTGGATTACCGGGAACACGCACGAGCCGACCCGCTCGCCGACCTCGGCCAGGAACAGCCCTGTCGGGTCCTCGACCGAGACGAGCCCGTCGGGCCGCATCTCCAGGACCCCGGTCTCGTTGATGGAACCGAAGCGATTCTTGGTCGCGCGCAGGACGCGGTGCGCACGCATCTCCTCACCCTCGAAGGTGATCACGCAGTCGACCATGTGCTCGAGCATCCTCGGCCCGGCGAGCCCGCCGTCCTTGGTGACGTGGCCGACCAGAACGATCACGGTGTCGCGCTCCTTGGCGAGGCGCAGCAGGTCGCCGGTGGCCTGGCGGATCTGGGAGACCGATCCCACCGCCCCTTCCGCCGCTTCCGAGACGAGGGTCTGGATCGAATCGATCACGCAGACGTCGGGTTCGTGGGTCGTGATCGCCTCGACCACACGCTCGAGATTCGACTCGGCCAGGATCGCGACCCCGTCCGTATCGGCCGCCACCCGCACGCCGCGCGCATGCACCTGGGCGAGCGACTCCTCACCGGTGACCAGCAGGGCGCGATGCGCGGCGGCGATGCCGGCAAGCGCCTGCAAGACGAGGGTACTCTTGCCGATTCCCGGCTCGCCGGCGATCAACACGAGCGACCCCGGTACGAGCCCGCCGCCCAGAACGCGGTCGAGTTCGTCGACGCCCGTCCGCAGGCGGGACGCGGGCACGAGGGCCAGGTCGCCCATCCGCACCGGTCGGGCCGGTGGCGCAGCTCCCCGGGAGAGGCTGGCGACGCGGGTCTGTTCGGTGACCGAGCCCCACGCACCGCAGGCTGTGCAGCGTCCGACCCAACGCGGATGCGTTGAGCCACATTCTTGACAGACGTGGACGCTCTGTGGACGCGCTCGAACCAAAGATGCCTTCACCGGCCGCTGCGCGGGTGACCCGTTTCGGGTCCCCCGCACGCAGTTGCCCTCTACGACTCTGCGGGCTCCGAGCTGGACCCCTCCTCGGGGGTCTCGCTCGCCGCGACGCCGACGGTGGTCGGCTCCTCGGGCAGTGTCGGAATCAACTTCATCTGCTCGCCATCGCGGTCGACCACGATGACGGTGCCCTCAGGCATGTTCCCCTTCAGGACCTCATCGGCGAGCGGGTCTTCGATGAGGCGCTGGATCGCACGGCGCAGGGGCCGCGCGCCCATCGCGGGGTCGTAGCCTTCGGCCACGAGCAGGTCCTTGGCTTCTTCGGTCAGCTGCAACGCCAGACCGTGGTCGGCCATCTGCTCCTTGAGCCGCACCAGCAGCAGCTCAACGATCTGCGTGATCTCGTCGCGAGTCAGCTTGTGGAAGACGATGATCTCGTCGATCCGGTTGATCAGCTCGGGACGGAACACGCGCTTGAGCTCGCCCATGATCCGTGACTTCATGTCGTCGTAGCTGAGGCCCGCCTCCTCGGACACCGAGAAACCCAGCGGCGTGTCGCGACTGATCGTGGCGGCCCCGATGTTCGAGGTCATAATCACGATCGCGTTGCGGAAGTCCACCGATCGGCCCTGGGCGTCGGTCAGGCGGCCATCCTCGAGGATCTGCAACAGGATGTTGAAGACCTCGGGGTGCGCCTTCTCGACCTCGTCCAACAGGATCACCGAGTACGGCTTGCGGCGGACCTGCTCGGTGAGCTGGCCGCCCTCGTCGTACCCGACGCATCCGGGTGGCGAGCCGACCAAACGGCTGACCGCGTGCTTTTCCATGTACTCGGACATGTCGACCTGGATCAGCGCCTGGTCGTCGCCGAACAGGAATTCGGCGAGCGTGCGCGCCAACTCGGTCTTTCCTACGCCCGACGGGCCGAGGAAGATGAAGCTGCCGGCCGGGCGCTTGGGGTCCTTGATGCCCGCGCGGGCACGACGGATCGCGCGGCTGACCGCTTTGATCGCCTGCTCCTGGCCGATCACGCGCTTGTGCAGCTCGTCTTCCATGCGCAGCAGCTTGCGGGACTCGGCCTCGGTGAGCTTGAAGACCGGAATGCCCGTCCACATCGACACGATGTCGGCGATCTCTTCTTCGCCGATCTCGGGCCGCGGACCGCCGTCCTCGGACTTCCACTCCTCCTCGAGCTCCCGCTTCTTGTTGGTCAGGCGGCGCTCCTTGTCGCGCAGGTTCGCGGCCTTCTCGAACTCCTGCGCCTCGATCGCCGCTTCCTTCTCCTTGCGGACGGTCTCGATCTCGTCCTCAAGCTCGCGGTAAGAGGGCGGCGAGGTCATGGTGCGGATGCGCATGCGGCTGCCGGCCTCGTCGATGAGGTCGATCGCCTTGTCCGGCAAGAAGCGCTCGGAGATGTACCGGTCGGCCAGGTTGGCCGCGGCCTCGAGTGCCTCGTCGGTGATGGTGCAGCGGTGATGCGCTTCGTAGCGGTCACGCAGTCCGCGCAAGATCTGGACGGTCTCCTCCTGGGAGGGCTCCTCCACCCGGATCTGCTGGAATCGGCGCTCCAAGGCCGAGTCGCGCTCGAGGTACTTGCGGTACTCGTCGAGCGTCGTCGCGCCGACGGTCTGCAGCTCGCCGCGTGCCAGCGCCGGCTTGAGGATGCTCGCCGCGTCGATGGCGCCTTCGGCCGCTCCGGCACCGACGAGATTGTGCAGCTCGTCGATGAACAGGATGATGTCGCCGCGCTGAGTGATTTCCTTCATCACCTTCTTGAGGCGCTCCTCGAACTCACCGCGGTACTTGGACCCGGCCACAAGCGCGGCGAGGTCCAGGGTGTAGATCTGCTTGTTCTTGAGCAGGTCGGGAACCTGGTTGGTCGCGATGCGCTGGGCCAAGCCCTCGACGACGGCGGTCTTGCCCACGCCGGGCTCGCCGATGAGCACCGGGTTGTTCTTGGTGCGCCGCGAGAGGATCTGCATCACGCGCTCGATCTCGTTCTGACGGCCCACGACCGGGTCGAGCTTGCCGTCGGCGGCGAGCTTGGTCAGGTTCCGGCCGAACTGTTCGAGCAGCTTGCTTGACTTCTTGTCGGCGGGCGCGCCGCCGGCGGTCTGGCCCTGCTGGCGG
>JADGPF010000080.1 GCA_017882585.1 Thermoleophilia bacterium | reverse complement strand
GGCATCATGCCGACGGCCGGATTATGCCGATGAGGAAATGGCCGTCGTCGATGCGGCCCTCATTCAGCCGCTCTGAGGACGTCGGTTCGCTTGTGAACGCGGCATAATCCGGGTCTCCTTCTCTCTGGGCCAGTTGATGGCTCAGGGAGAGAGGAGACATGCTCGATCACTTCTTGAGAGACCGCGCCGCTGCACAGCGGCTGCGCGCCAATCCGATCGGATCACATTTCGAGGGGTTCACCACATGGTTGTGCCAGCGTGGGTATGCGTGGACGACGACTCGACAACACGTGTGGGCGTTGGCCACGTTTGGGCGGTGGCTCGATCGACGCGGGCGGTCGGTCAGGGATCTGTGTCGAGGTGACGCGGACGACTTCTGTCGTCGACCCTGTGCCGTTGCGCGCCGTGTTCGTGACACCGCCGCGCTCGGGCGGTTTCTCGCGTATCTCGAGGCCGCCCACCTCATTCCGCTGCCCGCTCCCATAATCGACCGGTCGCCGGCGGCCCAGCTCCACGCGCGGTACGCGGCCTACCTGCAGCACGACCGGGCGCTCCCGCCGTCCACCGCCACTCGACACTGGTTTATCCTCCGGCGCTTTCTGGTCGAGCGCTTCGGCGATGGACCGATCGTCCTGCGGGATCTGCAGCCTGACGACGTGACCCGGTACTTGGTCCGGCATGTCCCCACCCAGTCGCGCTGCAGCACGCAGGTGTCGACGCTCCGCAGCTTCCTTCGATTTTTGTGGCAGGCCGGGGACATTGATCGCGATCTGGCCGCCGCCATTCCGCCCATCCGCCGCTGGCGTCTGGTGGACGTGCCGAAGTACCTCAAGGCCGCTGAGGTGGCGCACTTGCTCGCGTCCGTGGATCGGACGTCGGCGAGTGGCCGGCGAAACTATGCCATCTTGCTCCTGCTGGCGCGTCTGGGTCTGCGCGCCGGCGAGGTTGTCCGGTTGGAGCTGCAGGATCTTGACTGGCGCGCCGGTGAGCTGACCGTCCGCGGCAAGGGATCGGTGCACGCCCGCCTGCCGCTGCCCCGCGATGTGGGGGCCGCGCTCGCCACGTATCTGCGCACCGATCGGCCCACGTGTGCCACGCGCCGCGTCTTCGTCTGTCTGAAAGCCCCGCATCGGGGCCTTGGCCATCCGGCCACCGTCAGCACGCTGGTCCACTGCGCGCTGAACCGAGCGGGCTTGACGCCACCGACCACCGGGGCGCACCTCCTGCGTCATTCGCTCGCGACGGACCTGCTCCGACACGGCACGTCGCTCGGCGACATTGGCGAGGTGCTGCGGCACCAGCGGCTCCAAACCACCGAGATCTACGCGAAGGTGGATGTCGATCGCCTGCGGTCGCTGGCCCAACCATGGCCGATCCCGGGAGGTGCCCGATGACCGCCCTGCGTCTGGCGATCGACGACTACCTGGCGCTCCGACGACGGCTCGGGGGCGCGCTGCTCGAAGCGGCGCGCGTCCTCCACCTTTTCGCCGGCTTTGCCGAACGGGAAGGCGTCCCGCGCGTGACGACCGATCTCGCGCGGCGGTGGGCGATGCACGTCCCGAATCTCAGTCCGGTCAGCGTGAACACGCGCTTCCAGATCGTGCGACGGTTTGCCGAGTGGCGCCACGTGACCGACCCGCTGACCGAAATCCCGCCAATCGATCTGCTGCCGGCCCGGTATCACCGCAAGCCCCCGGCGCTCTATCAGGACGCGGACATCGATCGGCTCCTGGAGGCCGCTCGCCAATTGCCCTCGCCGATGGGGTTGCGCGGGCTGACCCACGCCACCGTGTTTGGCTTGCTCGCGGTGACGGGGCTGCGGATTTCGGAGGCGCTAGCGCTTGACGAGACCGATGTCCAGCGCCGGGACGCGCAGCTGATGATTCGGCGGTCGAAATGCGGGAAGTCTCGGCCGGTCCCCCTCCATGCCTCGACACTCGCGGCGCTGACGGCGTATGCGCATCGGCGGGACCGCGTGCTCCCGCGGCGCACGACCCCGGCCTTCTTCGTCTCGGAGCAGGGCGTGCGCATCACGGTGTGTGTCGCCGACTACACGTTTGCCCGAATCTCGGGACAGATCGGCCTGCGGGCGCCCGTGCACGGGCATCGCTTGGGCCACGGCCCCCGCCTGCACGATCTGCGGCATCGCTTTGCGATCCGGACGCTCGTCCACTGGTATCGGGCTGGTTTCGATGTCGATCCGTTGCTCCCATTGCTCGCCACCTATCTCGGGCACGTCCATGTGCATGAGACGTACTGGTATCTCGAAGCTGTCCCCGAACTCTTGGCGCTGGCGACCGAGCGCCTGATCGACGGCCGAACGGAGGTCGCGCCATGATCGCCACGTCGTTCTCCAGCCTCCTCCAGACTTTCTTCACCGACCGACTCGTCCGACAACGTCAGGCCAGTCCCCACACCATCGCCTCGTACCGCGATGCGTTTCGACTGCTCCTGCGATTTGCGCGGCAGCGGCTCAGCAAAGATCCGTCGAGCTTGACCCTCGAAGATTTCGACGCCCCGTTTATCGGCGAGTTTCTGCACCATGTCGAGCAGGCGCGTCGGAACGGCGCACGCACACGCAATGTCCGACTCGCCGCCATCCACGCCTTCTTTCGGTATGTGGCGATCGGCGAGCCGGCCCATGCCGACCGCTGTCGCCGCATTCTCGCGATTCCGACCAAGCGCCACGAGCGGCGGCCGATTGCCTTCCTGTGTCGCGAAGAGATTGATGCTTTGGTGGCGGCGCCCAACCCGGCGACGTGGATCGGCCGACGAGATCGCCTAATCCTGGTCCTGGCGATCCAAACCGGGCTCCGAGTCTCCGAACTGATCCAGCTGCGGTGCACCGACGTGACGCTGGGCACGGGCGCGCACGTCCGGTGCGACGGCAAGGGGCGCAAGCAACGGTGCACCCCCATGCATCGGGAGACAGCCACGCTGATCACGGCCTGGCTGCGCGAGCGGAATGGGCAGCCGGGGGATCCGGTCTTCCCGACGGCCCGTGGCGCCACACTCAGCCGGGATGCCGTCGAGCGATTGGTGACGCGTCATACGAAGACGGCACAGCGTCACTGCGCGTCGCTCACGCGAAAGCACGTCAGCCCACACGTCTTGCGGCACACCGCCGCGATGGAACTGCTGGCGCACGGCGTGGACCGCGCCGTGATCGCGCTGTGGCTCGGTCACGAGTCCGTGGAGACAACCCAGATGTATCTCCATGCGGACATGCGCATCAAGGAGCAGGCGCTCGCGCGCACCACGCCCACCGGTGTCACCCCAGGCCGCTACCGTCCGACTGACCGGCTGCTGGCCTTTCTGGAGAGCCTCTGATTATGCCGACCGACACATCGGCGAACGTGAGATCTCCTCCGACAAGCCGGTCAACTCATTGCTGTCATCGGCATAATCCGGCAGTCGGCATGATGCCTTTTATGCCGCGCGCGGCATAAGAGGCACACGTTCTGTTCGCACCTGGCGATGCGCGGCGCTCCCGCTCGCGCGATTCAGGAACTCGCGGGCCACGCAGAACTGGGCATGACGCAACGGTACATGCATCTCAGCCCTGCCGCGCTGGATAGCGCGATTCGGCTTCTCGATCAGCGGCCATCCCGCACGAACGTTGGAGACATCGTGGAGACGGCCTGTGGTTTGGAGAGGGAAGCCAATGGATAGAACAACTTAGTTGGCGGTGAGGCAGGGATTCGAACCCTGGGTAGAGCTTTTGGGCCCTACAACGGTTTAGCAAACCGCCGCCTTCAGCCTCTCGGCCACCTCACCGCAGCAGCCCACAGATAGGACCGCGTTCG
>JADGPF010000010.1 GCA_017882585.1 Thermoleophilia bacterium | reverse complement strand
GGCTTCTCGCGCGCGCGTCACACCGTGTTCCGCCGCCTTGGCCAGGATGCTGCAGCATCGCGCGTGTGCGTATTGGACGTAGAAGACCGGGTTCTCTTGGCTCTGTTCCCGGGCGAGGTCGAGATCGAGTTCGAAGGCCGTGTCGTGGCTGCGCTCGACGAGAAAGAACCGCGTCGCGTCGACCCCAATGTCGTCGACCAACTCCCGAAGCGTGACCAGCGTGCCGGCGCGCTTGCTCATGCGCTTGGCCTCGCCTTGTTCGATCAGGCTCACCAACTGCACGATCAGCACCTCAAGCGCGTCGGGCGGATAGCCGCCCGCAGCGATCACCGCCTTGAGGCGGTTGATGTACCCGTGATGATCGGCCCCGAAGATATCGATCATCCGGTCGCCCATGCGCGCGGCCTTGTCGAGGTGATATGCGACGTCGGCCGCGAGATAGGTCGTCGCGCCGTCCGAGCGGACGAGCACCCGATCCTTTTCGTCGCCGAAGTCGGTGGTCCGGAACCACACTGCGCCATCGGCCTCGAACGTGTGTCCGGCCGTCCGCAAGGCGTCGATGCCGGCGGTGACCCGCCCATCCTCCTGGAGGGTCGTCTCCGAGACGAACCGATCGATCCGGACACGGCAGGCCTCCAGCTCGTGCTGGGTGCGGGCGAGCATGCGCTGGCCGCCAACCGTGGCGAAATACGTGAGCGCCTCGTCATCGGGGGGAGATACCCGTCCGGAAAAGCGCGGACCGATCTCGGCGTGGATCGCCGCGGCGATCTCGGCCACGTACTCGCCGCGGTAGCCGTCGTCGGGAAGCTCAGCCGGCTCGCCGATTCGTTCCGCGTAGCGCGCTGCGACCGACGCCCCGAACAGCCGCATCTGACGTCCGAAGTCGTTGACATAGCACTCGCGCCACACCCGGTGACCCACGAACTCGAGCAGCCGTGCCACGGCATCACCGTATGCCGCGTGCCGGGCGTGACCGACGTGCATCGGGCCGGTCGGATTGGGCGAGACGAACTCGAGCAGGATCGCCTCGGAGCGGGTAACGGTTGCGGCGCCAAACGATGGTCCGGCATCGAGGATGCCGCGTACGGCGCCCACGAACCACGCCGGCGTCAGTGTGAAGTTCAGGAAGCCCGGGCCGGCAACCTCGATCCGATCGAGGATCCCTCGCAGCTCATCGCGAGCGGCCAGTGCAGCGGCGATCGCCGTCGCGACTTGCCGCGGCGGCCGACCGGCCTGCTTGGCGACACCCAACGCGATGGGGCTCGCGATGTCCCCGTGCTCGGGGCGGGCCGGCGGCACCAGGGCGACCGTCGGATCGGCGACACCGGAGGCCGTCGTCGCATCGGCGGCGATGGCTCGGGCCAGCTCATCGAGAAACGCGGTCGTCACGAAGCTGCACCTTAGCGGGCTAGTGGGGATACGGATGACCCTGCAGGACGCACAGGGCCCGATAGATCTGCTCGGCCAACACGACCCGAGCAAGTTGGTGCGGCATCGTGAGCGTTCCGAGTGACAGCTGCTCGTCGCAGTGGTCCAATAGGCCGTCATCGATGCCCGCTGCGCCGCCGATGACGAACGTGACGGGACGCCCCGATGCCAAACGGCGCTCCAGCCACGTCGCAAATACCTCGCTCGATTGCACCTGGCGGCCGGTGGGCGCCAAGCCTACGGTCCAGGCATTGCGGGCGACGCAGGCGCCGATCCGGAGGGCCTCGCGTGCCCGTGCGTGGACCTCCCCGCGCTGAAGGGGTTCCGGTACGACCTCGTCGACGCGGAAGCTCGTCATCAGACCGACGCGCCGCTCGTACTCACGGCCTGCTTGATCGTGCGGCGGGCGCAGCCGGCCAACGCACACCAGCTGGACGGCCGGAGATCGCGAAGCACGCCCGCCTATGCCCGATCCCCAGACCCGATTGCACAAATAGCAGCCACGACGTCATCCTAACGTCCGCGCGTCCGCGTCCCCGACGCGTATCGTCCCGACGGAGCCCTTTTCCTCTTGGACCCTCGAGGACCCACCCCGTGTCGGCAATCGCCGTACTCAGTGATGTTCATGGGAACCGCCAGGCACTCGATGCCGTGCTTGACGACGTCGCGGGACACGGCATCACCAGGTGGTGGTGTGTCGGCGACATCGTCGGATACGGTGCGGACCCCGGGTACGCCCTCGATGTCTGTCTCAGCGGCGCCGAGCTCTGCATCGCGGGCAACCACGATCTGGTGGTCGCCGGCCACCTGCCGCTTGAGGCGTTCGCCTCCTGGGCGCAAGCGGCGGCAGCCTGGACCCGCATCGCGCTCGGCCCTGATCAATGCGCGCGACTGGCGACCCTCGAACCCACCGGTTCGGCCGACGGCGTTGATGTCGTCCACGCCAGCGTGCGCGACCCGGTCTGGGAGTACGTCGTCGGCCTTGAGGAGGCCGCGCCGTCGCTGGAGGCGGCGACTGCCGATCTGACATTCATCGGGCATACCCATATCCCGGCGGCATGGCATCGGTTCCCCGACGGCGCGGTCGAGGGGGTCTCGACCACGACGCCGGTCACGCTGATCCCCGGACGCTGGCTCGTCAATCCGGGCTCGGTCGGGCAGCCGCGCGACCGTGATCCGCGCGCCGCATGGGCCTGTTTCCGCCCCGAGCACCGCACGGTGGAGTTCGTCCGGACCCGCTACGACGTGGCCGGCGCCCAGGCCGCGATCCGTGCCGCAGGGCTCCCTGGTCTTCTCGCCGACAGGCTTTCGGACGGGTTCTAGATGCTCGAGCCCGTCCGCGCTTATCTCGATCATGCCGCAAGCACACCACTGGACGCGGAGGTGCGTGAGGCAGTCGCCGCAGCGCTCCGGTGTCCAGGCAGCCCAGACGCCGACCACCCGGCCGGAGCACCCGCGGCAGCGATGTTGGAACGGGCGCGCGCGCAGGTCGCCGCACTGATCGGGGCCGACCCTGAGGACGTCATCTTCGCCAGCGGGGCAACCGAAGCGCGCAACCTTGCGGTCAAGGGGCTTCTTTCCGCAAACCGGACCCTCGGGCCACATGCCGTCGCCAGCAGCATCGAACACCCTGCGGTGATTGCGACGCTCCGTTCACGGATGCGCGACGGGGATCCGGTCAGCTTTACGGGCGTCGATGGGGTCGGGCGCATCGATCCTGGTGCACTTGCCGACGCGGTTGGACCCGAGACGTGCCTGGTGAGCATCCACCACGCACAGCATGAGGTCGGCACGATCCAGGACCTCGATACGCTGATCGACGCAGTCCGCGCCCGGCGCGACGAGGTGCGGGTGCACGTCGACGCCGCCGAGTCCGCAGGCATTGTGCCGATCGACGTGACGACCATCGGAGCGGATGCCGTCACGATTTCCGGCACGGCCCTGGGCGCACCGGCGTGGAGCGGGGCGCTGTGGGTGCGCCGCGGCGCCCGATTGCACCCGCTCATCGAAGGCGGTGCGCAAGAGGCCGGCAAGCGCGCTGGCCCCGTTGACCTGGCCGGTGCCGTCGCGCTCGGTGT
>JADGPF010000079.1 GCA_017882585.1 Thermoleophilia bacterium | reverse complement strand
TTCCGACGTGACTCCCCTCCACGGCACCGCGACCTTCATCGACCCCGAGACACTGCGTGTCGGCAAGGAGTCGTTCCGACCCGATCACATCGTCATCGCGACCGGGGCGCGCCCGGCGCCGCTCGGCATCCCCGGAGCCGAGCTGGTCATCGACAGCGAGCAGTTCATGGCGAGCGACCGTCTGGGCGCCCGCGTCGCCTTCATCGGCGGCGGCTACATCTCCGTCGAGTTCGCGCACATCGCGGCTGCGGCCGGCGCGCGGACCGTCGTCCTCGGGCGAGGGCCGCACCTCCTCAAGGGCTTCGATCCCGACCTCGCCGACCTGCTCGCGCGCGGCTACCGCGACGCCGGCATCGACGTGAGGACCGGCACGACGGTCGCCGAGGTCCGGCGCGCCGGCGCGGAGCTCCAGGCCGTGCTCGGCGACGGCTCGGTCGTCGCGTGCGACACAGCGGTGCACGGCGCCGGTCGGGTCCCGGACCTCGAGGCGCTCGACCTGGCTGCAGGTGGCGTCGCCTTCGGACGGCAGGGCGTCACCGTGGACGGCGGCATGAGGAGCGTCTCGAACCCGCGTGTGTACGCGGTCGGCGATGCTGCCGCGTCGGGACCGATGCTCACGCCGGTCGGCATCACCCAGGGACGGATCGCCGCCCGCAACATCTCGGTCGAAGGTTCGACCGTGCTCGACGATGCGATCGTGCCGTCGGTGGTGTTCGCCGACCCGCCGCTCGCCTCCGTCGGGCTGCCCGAGTCCGAGGTCGCCGCGCGCGGCCTCGACGTCGACGTGCGTTTCCACGACACATCGGACTGGGTCCCCTCGCGCCGCGTCGGCGTCCGCGCCTCCGGAGCGAAGATCCTCGTCGAGCGAGACTCGGACCTCATCGTCGGCGCACATCTGCTGGGCCATTCGGCCGAAGAGGTCATCAACCTGTTCGCGCTCGCGATGCGGTGCGGCACGACGGCGACGCGACTGCGCGAGTCGATGTGGTCGTACCCGACGTCGTCCTACGAGATCGTGGACCTGCTCTAGCCGTTCGCCGGGCCTGCCGCAGGCGGGCCGCTGCTCGCGCCCGGGCCTTCGACGGCCGCGCGGGCGGCCGCGCGCCCGCTCGCGCGATACAGCGGGGCGACGCCGAGCAGCAGCAGGCCGCCGACCACCCATGTGGGCGCGATGCCGAAGCCCTGTGCGGCGTAGCCCAGCACGGGCTGACCGGCGACCCCGCCGACGTCTCCGAACAGGGAGCTGAGCGACAGCACCGTCGCGCGCTGAGCGGAGGGGATGTGGGCGTTGATGTACGTCGACGCCATGGGCCCGGCCATACCCATGATGAAACCGAAGACGACCCACAGGCCGGCCACGGCGAAGAACGGCAGGTATCCCGCTGCCCCTCCGGCCGCCCAGACCCCACACAGGCCTGCGACAACGACCAACACGGCGCTGATCGCCCCGAAGGTCGCGAGGACGCGGGCCGGATCGGGGGCGGGGCGATCGCCGCGCCTCTTGACGCTCCTGCGGACCGCCATGTTGCCCGCGATCCCGGCCAGGGAGAACACCGAGAACACCGCCCCCGTCAGCCACACGTAGTTCTTGCCGAGGAGCTCCAGCAGCCAGGGCGAGAGCGAGTAGAACCCGTACATCATGAACAGCCCCTGCAGCGCCGAGATCCACAGCAGCGGCCGCACCGTCCTGCTGCGCCAGCCTGCCGCCGTGCCCGCCGAGGCGATCGCCCGGGTCTCGGTCCAGAACGACCGAAGCGTCAGCGGACGCGGTGTGAAGCCGACCTCCTTCATCATGACCGCGACCGCGACGAACGCCCCCACGAGGGCGGCCGCCCTCAGGTAGTAGGGCAGCAGCAGGCTGAACCCGCCGAGAAGGCCGCCGAGAAGCGGGCCGACGACGAGCACGATGCCCGAGACCTCCCCGCTCAGCGCGAACACCCGCTCCTTGGGACCCTCGTAGCCGGTCGCATCGAGCGCGTCGACCATCCAGGCGTCGACCGCCCCCGTCTGGAACGTGAATCCCAGCCCGATCAGCACGCTGCCGACCATGAACCCCCAGAATCCCCAGTGCAACTGGGCGCTCAGCACGTAGATGAGGGTGGAGACGATCAGGGTCCCGATCGAGAGCAGGAAGGACAGCTTCCGGCCGAGCGTGTCCGCGATGACGCCCGTCGGCACCTCGCACACCGCCTGACTGGCGGTGAATCCGGCGTTGATCACGAACACCAGCGCCAGGGACATGCCACCGGCGCGCATCAGGAACAGCGTGTTGATCGCCCAGATGAGCGAGGCGGCGAGGGTGAACAGGGCGTTGGTGACGACGTAGACCCTGATGATCCGCTGCGGCCCGTAGCGGACCGGAACGCCATCGACCACGGGACCTCCCCTGTCTGCCGGCTTCGGGGCCGGGCCGGACGTCGCCACTTCCTTGTACCCGTTGCGAACGCCGAGGGGGCCGACACGCGCGGGCGCGGCGCGCAGGGGCGCGGCGGGTGGCCGCGGCACGACCCACTACCTATCCTGTTGAGGCCGTCCCTACCGCATCGACGCATCCGGTCGACTGTGACCGACCCACGAAGGAGCACCCGTGACCTCATTCAACCTGAACGATGTCGCCCTCGAGCCCATCGCAGCGAAGGTGCTCGCGGGCGAGCGCCTGTCCCGCGAGGACGGGCTGACGCTCTACCACAGCAGCGACCTCATCGGGATCGGCCAGATGGCCGACCACGTCAGGCGGGGCATCACAACGGCGACAAGGTCCACTTCATGGTCAACCGGCACATCAACCCGACGAACATCTGTCGCAACCGCCGCAAGTTCTGCGCGTTCGCCCGCAGCAAGGGCGAAGAGGGCGCCTACGAGATGACGCTCGACTCCATCGTTGAGGCGGCCAAGGACGGCGCCGCCGACGGAGCGTACGAGATCCACATCGTCTCGGGCCTGCACCCCGACTGGAGCTACGAGTTCTACATCGACATGGTGCGCCGCGTGCGCGAAGCGGTCCCTGCCCACGTCATCGTCCAGGCCTTCACCGCCGTCGAGATCGAGCACATGGCGATCATCTCCGGCAAGCCGACCCTCGAGGTCCTGCGTGACCTGAAGGACGCCGGCCTCGACGCCCTGCCCGGCGGCGGCGCCGAGATCTTCTCCGACCGCCTGCGCGCGGC